>CBJNAR010000319.1:0-5305 GCA_966434075.1 uncultured bacterium | reverse complement strand
TGCTCGCCCCGCCATTTAAATCCAGTTTAAGAAAACGTGCTATGCTAAGGGGCAGCAGGGCCGGCGACCTGGGGCCGGCCCGTGGCAGCGGGGAGAGACAGCGCAAGCATGAGCAAGATCCTGATCGTGGACGACGATCCCCATATCCGGCAACTGGCGCGGACGTTTTTGCAGCAGGCCGGCTTCGACTGCATCGAGGCCGCCGACGGCGTGGCCGCGCTCGACGCCCTGCAGACTGAGGGGGCCGACCTGGTCATTCTCGACCTCATGCTGCCGCGGCTGGACGGCTGGGAGGTCTGCCGCCGGGTGCGCGCCGCCGGGGAGACGCCCGTGCTCATGCTCACCGCCCGCGGCGAAACCAGCCAGAAGGTGCGCGGCTTCGAGCTCGGCGCCGACGACTACCTGGTCAAGCCGTTCGAGCCGCTGGAACTGGTGGCCCGCGTGCGCGCCCTGCTCAAGCGCTACCGCATCGCCACCTCGCAGACGGTGCAGGTGGGCAGCCTGACCATGAACCGCAAGACCTACGAAGTCACCGTCCACGGCGCGCGCCTGACGCTGCCGCGCAAGGAGTTCGAGTTGCTGTTCAAGCTCGCCGCCCATGCCGGGCAAACCCTCTCGCGCGACCGGCTGATCGAAGACATCTGGGGCTACGATTTCGAGGGCAACGAGCGCACGCTCGACGTGCACATCAACCGGCTGCGCGAGCGCTTCCCCGAAGCCGAGCACGGCTTCCGCATCCAGACCGTGCGCGGCCTGGGCTATCGCCTGGAGGCGACGCCGTGAAGCCGCCCCTGCGCACCCGCGTCTGGAACCTGGTCAAGGGCGTGGCCTTCGCGCTGGCCGTCCAGGTCAGCACCTTTATCGCGGCCTACTACCTGACCGCCTGGGCCTATGCCCGGCTGGGCCGGCAGCCGCCCGACCTGGCCGTGCAGATCATCAACGGCCTGCTGGCGCTGGGGCTGGGGTTTCTGGTGGTCAGCGCCCTGGTGCGGTGGGCGCAGCGGCGCGGCTGGTCGCCGCAAGGGCGCCCCTTCGAGGCGATGCTGGGGGCAATGGAGCAGATCGCCCGCGGCGACTTCAACGTCCATGTGGACAACCCCTTCGGCGACGGGCCGTTCGGCGTCCTGGTCAACAGCATCAATACGCTAGCTCGCGACCTGGGCCAGATGGAACAACTGCGCCAGGAGTTCATCTCCGATGTCTCGCACGAGATCCAGTCGCCGCTGACCTCGATCCACGGGTTCGCCCTGGCCTTGCAGCAAGACGACCTCAGCCCCGCGCAGCGCGCGCAATATCTCGACATCATCCTCAGCGAGAGCACGCGCCTGGCCCGCCTGACCGATAACCTGCTGCGCCTGGCCGCCCTGCAAGCCGGCGCGGCCCCGTTCGCGCCCCGGCCCTACCGCCTCGACAAGCAGATCCGCGCCCTGATCCTGGCCTGCGAGCCCCAATGGACCGGCAAGCAGCTTGACCTGGATGTGTGCCTGGCCCCGGTCAGCATCACCGCCGACGCCGACCTGCTCAGCCAGGTCTGGACCAATCTGCTCAGCAACGCCATCAAGTTCACCCCGGCGGGCGGGCAGGTGCAGGTCGCGCTGGCGCCCGAGGGCACCGCCGTCGCCTTCCGCATCGCCGACACCGGCATCGGCATCGCCCCCGCCGACCAGCCGCGCCTGTTCGAGCGCTTCTACAAAGCCGACCGCGCCCGCACCGCGCCCACCGGCGGCAGCGGCCTGGGCCTCGCCATCGCCAAGAAGATCGTCGACATGCACCAGGGCACCATCACCGTGGAAAGCGCCCCCAACGCCGGCGCCACCTTCGCGGTCGTCCTGCCGCTGGCGCCGGCGGAGTGCTGAGAATCGTGGGCATCCGCGCGCGGGGGAGGAACCTCTCCCCCCGCCCCTCCCCGCCGCGGGGGGGGGAGTCGCTTTCTCTCAGGACAGCCATTCCCCCCTTCCCGCTCCGGGAAGGGGGGCCAGGGGGGTTAGGCCGCCCCGCCTACAGCGTCCGCCCGCGCGTGATCACCGTCAGGCCGCGCATGTAGGGCCGCAGCACCTCCGGCACCACCACCGAGCCGTCGGCCTGCTGGTAATTCTCCAGGATGGCGGCCATCGTGCGGCCCACGGCCAGGCCCGAGCCGTTCAGCGTGTGCACGAACTGTGGCTTGGCGTCGGGCGTGGGGCGGTAGCGGATGTTGGCCCGCCGCGCCTGGAAGTCGGTGAAGTTCGAGCACGACGAGATCTCGACGTACTTGTCCTGCCCCGGCATCCAGACCTCCGGGTCGTACTTCTTGGCCGCCGTGAAGCCCACGTCGCCCGTGCACATCTGCGCGATATGGTAAGGCAGGCCCAGCCGCTGCAAGCAGTCCTCGGCGTTCCCCACCAGCGACTCCAGCTCGTCCCACGAGGTGTCGGGGGCCACGAACTTGACCATCTCCACCTTGTCGAACTGGTGGACGCGCACCATGCCGCGGTTGTCGCGCCCGCCCGCGCCCGCCTCCTTGCGGAAGCAGGCCGTGTAGCCCACCAGGTAGATCGGCAGCTTCGCCCCGTCCAGGATCTCCTCGCGGTAGAGGTTCGTCACCGGCACCTCCGCCGTCGGCTCCAGGTACAGGTCCTCGCCCTCGATGTGGTACATGTCCTCGGCGAACTTGGGCAACTGCCCCGTGCCGACCATGCACTCGCCCTTGACGAGATAGGGCGGCCAGACCTCGGTGTAGCCGTGCTCGGTCACGTGCAGGTCGAGGAAGAAGTTGATCAGCGCGCGCTCCAGGTGCGCCCCGGCGGCCACCAGCACATAGAAGCGCGGCCCCGAGATCTTGCTCGCCCGGTCGAAGTCGGCGATGCCCAGCCCCTCGGCGATCTCCCAGTGCGGGCGCGGCGCGAAGTCGAACGCCCGCGGCGTGCCCCAGGTGCGGATGACGATGTTCTCGCTGTCGTCCTTGCCCTCGTGCACCGACTCGTGCGGGATATTGGGGATGCCCAGCAGGATCGTGCGGATCTCCTCGTCGGTGGCCGTGATGTCGCGCTCCATGGCGGCGATGCGGTCGCCCACCTCGCGCATAGCGGCGATCTTCTGCTGCCGCTCCGCCGGGTCCTTCGTCTTCGGGATCTCGGCGGAGACGCGGTTGCGCTCGGCGCGCAGGGCCTCGGCCTCGGTCTTCATGGCGCGGTTGCGCGTGTCCACCGCCAGCAAGCGGTCGACCACCCCCACGTCCTCGCCCCGCCGCCGCTGCGACTCGCGCAGCAAATCCGGGTTCTCGCGGATCAATTTCAAGTCCAGCATCGTTGCTTGTCCTTTCGAGCGAGTGGTCAGTGGTCAGTGGTCAGTGGTCAGCGGTCAGTGGTCAGCGACCAGCGAATAACCAGACGACCCCGCAATGCCTAAAGCCCGACAACTCGCGTACAGAATCGCGGTGATTATATCATATCGGGGCGCCCGCCCAACCTAACCCCCCTGCCCCCCTTCCCGCGGCGGGAAGGGGGGAAAGCGTAGGCCGCGCCTCATCACTCGCCCTGATAACTCCCTTGCCCCTCATCACTCATCCTACTGACCACTGACCACTGACCACTGACCACTCGTACTCAGCACTCAGCACTCAGCACTCAGCACTAAGGAAAGAGCCGCCCGGCCCCGAAAGGCGGCAGGCGGCTCGGATCCGGTGGCGGGCAGCCACCGGTGACTAACTACTCAGGCCCGGCAGGAACTTGTGCCATTCCTCCAGCGGCGCCGCCTGCACATAGCGGTAGACCAGGTGATAGATATTGGCCTTGGGCTGGCGCGGCATGTGCAGCGGGCGCATGCGCGCCTCCTCAATCGTTTTGCCGCCCTTGCGATGGTTGCAAGCGCGGCACGCCGATACCAGATTCTCCCAGGTGTGTGGCCCCCCACGCGACTTGGGCATCACATGGTCGAGCGTGAGATCGCGGGTATGCACGCCGCAATACTGGCAGGTGTAATCATCGCGCAAGAAGACTTCGCGCCGCGAGAGCTTGGCCCGCGGGTGCGGGCGCCGGATCATGTGGGCCAGCCGGATCACCGACGGGGCATGGATGTTGTGCATCGGCGAGTGAATGATCGCGTGGTTCAACTCCAGCACTTCGGCCTTCCCGTTGAACACAAGGACCAACGCCCGCCTGACATTGCACACGTTGAGCGGTTCGTAATTCTGGTTCAGGACCAGTACCGGCGCGTCGATTTCTCTTGACACGGTTAGCTCCGTCTTCTCTAGCGGCCCACACAGCGGTCTACATACTGCGGTCTCCAGCTCCTTGCGCAAACTCCGGCACAACCGGGAAGGGCGGGACCGGGGTCCCGCCTCATGCGTATAATTGTATCATGTTCTAGGCGATTCGACAATGGGAAATGCGAGGGATTATGTCTACTCTTGCCGATGGGGACGTGCTCCCCTGCCGGACGGACCCGACCGCAGCGCCGCGCAGAAACGGGGGCCTATGATACCCGATCTAGCCGTCCTCATCCTCAAGATCCGCGACTACCTGGTCTGGCTGCTGCCCGCCTACGCCGCGGCCATCCTGCTGACCGCCGCGCTGAACACCGCCCTGGCCCGCCCCGCCAGCGATGCGCCACGCGATCCGGCCACGCCCCACAGCCCCGGCACCCCCACGGCCTGGCTGCTGGCGCGCCTGCTGGGCGGCGGGCCGCCGCCCGGTGCCCTGCTCGCCCTCTGGGCCGGCACGCTGACCCGCGCCCTCACGCCCCTCGCCCTCATCCTGACGGCAGCCCACGACCCGCTGCTGGCCGGGCTGCGGCTGGCCCTGGCCCTGATCCTCAGCGCAGGCGTAGCCATCCTCGCCGGGCGTGCCGCCACGCCCGCCGCCCCGATGCCGCCTGCTGGAGGGGCCGACCCGCGGGCCCGCTCAGCCACCCCACCGCCGCCCCCCGGCGCGAATCCATACGTCACGCCTGCTGTAGGGGCAGACCTGCGGGCCCGCCCGGCCGCTCCACCGCCCCCGCTGCTCCCCGGTGTGCCCAACCTCCCGGACCCCGCCGCCGCGCCATCCTCCCGCATACCGGCCTGGGCGCGCGCGCTGTGGCAGGAAGCGAGCCGGCTGGTGGACCAGACCGCCGGGCCGCTGTTCGCCGTCGCGCTCATCGGCGGGCTGTTCACCGCCTGGGACCCGGCCCGCGCCGGGGTGCGCGCCCTGGCCGGACTGGGGCCGTGGGCCGCCGCGCCCGTGGCCGCGCTCACCCTGCTGCTGCCGCTGCCCGCCGGCACCGACCTCCCGCTCGTCGCCGCCCTCACCACCTACAACGTGCCGCTGCCCGCGCTGCTGGCGCTCAT
>CBJNAR010000318.1:0-5323 GCA_966434075.1 uncultured bacterium | reverse complement strand
GTGTAGACATAGGTCGTCGGCGCCACCTGGGTCAGATGCTCGATCTTGGGCACCCACTCCTGCAACTCCTCGGCCGAATAGCTGTAGTTGTAGCGCTCCCAGGACTCGTCGTGCTGCCACCACTTCTGGTAGTTCCGCCCATGGAAGCGTACGTAGGCCACGGGCGCCGTCGCCACGGCAATCGGCGGAATTAACCCCTTGAGATGCGGCTCGTCGACGCAGCAGTAGCCCAGGTTGTACTGCCGCAGCAGGTCCATCGTCTCGTCGGTGATCCAGCCGGAGTTGCGAAACTCGACAGCCACGGGCAGGTCGCCCATCCGCTCGCGGAATACCTTCAGGTAGTCGCGGTTCTCGTCGCTCGGCTTGAACGAGTTGGGGAACTGGGCCAGCACGCAGCCCAGTTTGTGCTGCTCGATCAGCGGCGTGAGGGCGGTGTTGAACTGCTCGAAGAAGGTCACGTCCTCGCGCTCGTGGGTCAGTTCCTTGCTGGCCTTGATGCTGAACACGAAGTCGTCGGGCACCTTATCGGCCATGGCCTTGAGCGTGCGGGCGCTGGGCATGCGGTAATAAGTATAGTTGATCTCGGTGGTTTTGAATTCGCGGGCATAGAACGGCAGCATCTCGTTTTTGGCGATGCCTTCGGGGTAATAGGTTCCGATCCAGTCATCATAGCTATACCCGCTGGTTCCGATATAGAGCATCGTTGCACCTCGTCTGTTTTCGGTCGTCGTGGGCACCGGGCCGGTTTGAAACCGGCCCCTACAGCGCCTGACGGGTAAGCCGGGCCGGTTTGAAACCGGCCCCTACAATTCGGCGTGGGGGCGCGCCGGTCCAACCGGTATCACACGCGCCTCTAGGCGGCATCTTCGCTCTCCATATAACGTCAGCCGGGCACAGGCGTGCGCCGGGCCTTTTGCGGTGCCCGGCATCGGCGTGGTAAGATGGCAACGCGGCATCCGCGCGGGGGGTGCAACCTAACCCCCCCGGCCCCCTTCCCGCCGCGGGAAGGGGGAGAGCGCCGGGTTGCCCATTATGATGGGCATCCTATCAATGGTGTTGGAATTGCTGATACTCGTAGTGAACAAAGCATTTGACGTCTGATGGCTGACGGCTGACGGCTGACGGCTAATAGGAGCATACATGGCAGCGCAAATTATCGTGGTGGGGCTGGGGCCGGGGGCGTGGGAGCAGGTGACGCTGGAGGCCCGCGATGTGCTGGCGGCGGCGGACACCGTCTGGCTGCGCACGGTGACGCACCCGACGAACGACTATCTACCGAAGCATCTGCAGATCGAGAGTTTCGACTATCTCTACGAGCGCGAGGCGAGCTTTGCCGCCATCTACCGGCAGATCGCCGAGAGCCTGGTGGAGCGCGCGCGGGCGGGCGACGCCGGCCACCCGCTGATCTACGCGGTGCCCGGCCACCCGCTGGTGGGCGAGGCGTCGGTGCGCCATCTGCTGCCGCTGGCGCGCGCGGCGGGCGTGCCGGTGCGCATCGTGGCCGGGCTGTCGTTCCTGGAGCCGGTCTGCACCGCGCTGGAGATCGACCCGTTGCAACACGGCCTCCAGATCCTCGACGCGACCGAACTGCTGGAGGTGGGCGACCCGGCCCCGCTCTCGTCGGCCAAGTGGCTGAAGCCCGACCCGCCGCCCACCGAGGAAGCCCAGCGCGAGCCGTTCTACTTCAGTCCCTATGCCCTGCCGGTGCCGCCGGAGGCGTTCCCCACGCTGCAAGGACTCAGTTCCATGCTGCCCGTGCTGGTGACGCAGGTGTACAACGACAGCGTGGCGGGCGCGGTCAAGCTGGGCCTGCTCGAAAAGTATCCGGCGGACCACCCGGTGGGCCTGGTGATGGCGGCGGGCGTGCCGGGGCAGGAGCGCGTGCTGCACCTGCCGCTGGCCGAACTGGACCACGGTCACGGCATCGACCACCTGGCCTGTGTCTACCTGCCGCCGCTCGACCCGCTGGCCCACCCGCGGGAGGTCGATTCGCTGATCTACCTGATGGGCCGGTTGCGCGGCCCCGGCGGCTGCCCCTGGGACCGCGAACAAAGCCACGATTCGCTCAAGCGTTACCTGCTCGAAGAGACGTATGAAACCCTGGATGCGCTCGACTCCGGCGACCCGGCGCTGATGGCCGAGGAACTGGGTGACTTGCTACTGCAGATCGTGTTCCACGCCCAGGTGGCGGTATCGGAGGAAGAGTTCACCCTGGGCGACGTGGTCCACTCTATTGTGACCAAGCTGGTGCGCCGCCACCCGCACGTGTTCGGCGACGTGACGGTGGAGAACGCCGAGAGCGTGGTCAGCAACTGGCAGACGATCAAGAGCGCCGAAAAGCAGGCCCGGCGCGCAGCGGGCGGCGGCGACGAGTCGCCGGACGCCGACCTGGAGGTGACGAGCCTGCTGCGCAGCGTACCGCGCTCGATGCCCGCGCTCAGCGCCGCGCACCAGATTTCGGAGCGCGCGGTCAAGGCCGGGTTCGAGTGGGACCGCATGGAAGATGTGTTCGCCAAGGTCCACGAGGAATTAGAGGAGTTGCGCACCGCCGCCGACCCGGCCCAGCGGCAGGAAGAGCTAGGCGATCTACTGTTCACGCTGGTGAATGTGGCCCGCTGGTGGGGTGTGGATGCCGAGGAGACGCTGCGCGCCATGAACCGCAAGTTCGTCCGCCGCTTCGCCGCCATGGAGCGCCTGGCTCTGCGCGACGGCAAGCGCCTGCGCGGCATGCCGGTGGCCGAGATGGAGCCGTACTGGCAGGCGGCCAAGCAAGCCGAGCGGGCCTAGCGGCGCGGACGCCGCAGGCAGCGGACCGGGCCGCCCGCCGCCTGCTCTGCTGCCTTACCGGTGCGCCGGCGCGTTCCGCCGGATGATCAGGTAGACGCCGAGCGCGATCAGGACCAGCGGCCAGACCCAGCCGAGGGCCTGCAGCAGCCAGATGCCGTTCTCCCCGGCCAGCAAGGAGGCGCCGACCAGCCCCAGCACGCCGCCGGGGATCAGCGGCCACCAGATCAGCTTATCGGTGAACACCGCCGAGAGCGCGGTAATGAGCACCCAACCGCCCGCGAAGCTGAGCAGCATGACGGCGCCGGTCGCCTCCCCGCTGTACGCGGCAAACGGCCCGGTGATCAGGGCCACGCCCACGCCGAGGCCGGTCAGGATGCCGCCGGGGATCAGCAGGCCGATACGCCGGCTCATGCTGCCGGCGACCAGGAACACCAGGCCCGCGGCCAGAAGGGCAAATCCGCCCACGAGCGGCCCGCCATATTGGCTGATAAAGGCCAGCAACCCGATGCCGATTAAGATAGCCCCGCCGATCCACCGGTCGTCGTGCGTGGGAGGCGCCGCGGGACCGGGTACATTGGTAGATGGAGTATTCATAGCCACTCCTTTCCCTATCCAGCATGGCACACGTCACCCCGCCAGGCGATCAGCCCATGCCGCCACCTTAAGTATGGCGCTTTTCGCGGCGCTGCCGCGTAACGGCAACGCAACGGCGGGATAGGATTTCACCACAACGAGGCGGGGGACCGGATGAGTCGGGTTGTCAGCGCGCCGCAAACCTGCTATAATCGCGGCAGTTTTGGGCCATTCATATCCCCATCGTGCAACTTACATCCAGGAGGCTCTACTCGCATGAGTTTGTCGTTACTGCCTGTCATGGGCAGGTTGTTCAACATGGGTGCCGGACCCGTTAGCGAGGTGCCCGCGATCCAGGCGGCGCAGGCCGTCACCACGACGGCCACCGCCGGCAGCGCCGTCCCGCCTGCCGGGGCCGGGAACATCCCCGCCGGGCAGGCCGCGAACCCGTTCAGCGTCGATTACCTGACCCAGGCCGCGCAACCCGACATGGGGCTATTTTCGACGCTGTTTCTGCTGCTCAGCGCCATCTTGCTGGGGGGCGGGCTGTATTACTACTTCGTGGGCAAGAACCGCTGGCGGCGTGTCCATAAGCTGAACTACCGGCTCGCCAACACCTGGAGCGTCATCGCCATGAGCCTGGGCGGGCTGGGGGTGCTCTTTGTCCTCTTCCGCATCCTCGCCATCGAGGGGTTGAACCTGCGGTTCTGGCTCTACCTGATCCTGCTGGCCATGATCGGCTTCGCGATCTACGCGGCGTACTATTTCCGCACGCGCTACCCCGCCGAGCTGGCGAAATTCAGCAAGACGCAGAAGGGCCGGGCCGCCGCGGCCCCGGCACGGGCGCGCCCGCAGGCCGCGAAGCCCGCCAACCCCGCCACCCCGGCGCGCCCCGTGGGCAGTGCCGGTAACCCGCGGGGCACCTCGCAGCGCGGTGAACGGCGGCGCGAGAAGAAGCGCTAACCCGATTCACCCACCGCTACCGGAGAATCAAAAAGCCGGGGGCCGGTTCCGAGGAGAGCTTCGGAACCGCCCCCCGGCCGTCTTCAGGGGGCAGCCGGCGGGGAGGCCGCGCCTGTGGGGGCTACAGGCTTACCGCCCGCTGAAGGCTAACAGACGAGAGAAAGGCCGGCCGGCGCGCGTGGCGGCGCGGCGCCCGGTCAGGCGAGCCTGGAGCGCCTGGCGGCTCTGCCGGGCGGTTGCCTGCCGCTCGGTCGGAGTGCCGCGCATCTCCTGCTCGAAATAATAGCTGTTGGCGTACATTGTGTCCTCCTTGCGACCGTTAGCACCAATGTGCGGTGCGTCGGCGCGTCCTCACCCTCATGGCGAGGCCATTAATTCTACTTTAACCTCTTAGTTATAATTCTATCACAAATCCGACGATTTTGGATCGGTCTGGAGACTGATCCTGGCCTACCCCGATGGGCAGAGGCGGCACGACGGCAGCCATGAGGCGTCTAACGGGCCGCCCAGGCCACAACCAGGCGCCCCAGACGCAGCAGCGTGCGGCTGCTCGAAGCGGCGACAGGGGTGCGCAATTCCCGTGCTCGCCTGCGCCCATCGGCGGCTGTCTGGCGACCGGCGACTTCGTCTCGCATGCGATACTCGATCTCGTAGATGTTCGCGTTCATGCGCTCCTCCTTTAACCCATTAGCTAATATGTTAATCCAACCGGGATCAAAATACTCACCTGGGTCGCGGTGAGTTGTGATACGGTTTTAACTAATGTGTTAAGATTATATCACTGAAACGGGGAGCGGTCAATAGGCTGGGGTCGGTCGAAAGACGGATATTGGCTCTTGCCGAAGGATCATCCTGCGCGGGCGCGTGCCGGTCTAGAGACCTAGTTGGCGGCAGCCCCACGCGGCGACGAGACTCTTCGCTGCGCTCAGAGTGACAAGCCTCCGTGCGGCGACGAGACTCTTCGCTGCGCTCAGAGTGACAAGCCTCCGTGCGGCGACGA
>CBJNAR010000317.1:0-5325 GCA_966434075.1 uncultured bacterium | reverse complement strand
GGACCTGCGGCCCGCGTCTAACGTTTGGCTTAAGAATACCAAACCTATGTCCCGCGAAGCGTCCTTTGGGGCGTCCTCGCCGTCGTGCGGCGGCGCCCGGCCCGTCAACGGGCGGGCTAACGCGACGAAGCCCGCCTGCGCGGGCTGAAGATGGGTGCAGATTGGTGCTTGATTCTTGTCTAGACAGCGTCTATACTTCTCGGAATATCGCCGGTGGTGTGGCTTCCGGACACCTTTCGGATGCAGCTTACACTGACAATGAACGAGTACGGCGCGATAAATCGCGCGGCTACGAATGAGGGAGCGCGGTGCGCTGTAAGTTGCAGTAGGAGGCGAAGGTAAGATGGCCGAAATACCCAGCTTTGCCAATGAGGAGGAGGCCGCCGCGTGGTTTGCGACGCATGACACCAGCCCGTATATGGCTAGGCTGGAAGAAGTGACGGAACCCCTGCCTGTGGTGCGGTCGGCGGCCCGGAAGAAGCCGGTGGGCCTGCGCCTTCGCAGCGACTATCTGGACGCGCTGAAGCAGGTGGCGGCACGGAAAGGCATTCCCTACCAGACGCTCATCCAGATGTGGCTGGTGGAAAAGCTGCGCCAGGAAGCACCGGACCTGCTGGATCGGTAGCCCGCAGGTGGCGCGCTTACCGCGCGGTCCAGCCGCCGTCGATGAGCAGGGTGGCGCCGGTGATCAGGGAGGCGGCGGGGGAGGCGAGGAAGACGATGGCCCCGGCCACGTCCACCGGGCGCCCCACGTGGCCCAGCGGGATGCGCGAGACGACATCCGCGGCGTTCACCGGGTCTTCCAGCCAGCGCACCGTGCCCGGCGTCTGGATGAAGGTGGGCGCGACGGCGTTGACGGTGATGCCGTGCGGCGCCCATTCCACAGCCAGGCATCTGGTCAGGTGGGCGATGCCCGCCTTGGTCATGCAATAGACCGACTCGGTCGGCAGGGCCACGAAGCCCGCCTGCGAACTCAGGTTGATGATGCGGCCATAGCGCTGCCCGATCATCACCCGGCCTGCGGCCTGGCTGGCGAAGAAGGTGCCCTTGAGGTTGACGGCCACGGTCAGGTCGAAATCCGCCTCGCGCACGTCCTCGGCGGGGTTGCTCGGCCCCAGCCCGGCGTTGTTGACCAGGATGTCGAGCCGCCCGAAGTGGGCGACGGTCGCCGCGACGGCTTGCTCGATCTGATCGAGCCGGGTGACATCCATCTGCAGGGGCAGGGCGCGCCGGCCCAGCGCCTCGATAGCGGCGGCCAGCCCCTGATCGGCCTCCACATTGTGCAGCCCCAGGGCGACATCGGCGCCGGCCTGGGCCAGCGCCAGCGCGGTCGCGCGCCCGATGCCCTGCGCCGCGCCTGTGACCAGCGCCACCTGCCCGCTGACGGTGAACTGCGGATACTCGTCCATGCCGGTGTCCTTTCCCACCGCCGGGGTGTTTTGCCGGCGCTGCGGAGGCTATCTTAGCAGATCGGGGCCGCGTTGGCTATGGGCCTTTATTCACCGCGAAGACGCGAAGAACGCGAAGACGATTAAAGATGGTCGCGGCCCGCGCACCATGCGCGGGCCGCGGTGGCTACTGGACCTGGTGCTTTGGGTCGGGCAGGCGAGGGGCCTAGCCCAGGCCGGGCCGCCGGCGCCGCAGCACGATGCCGCCCGCCAGCAGGAGCGCGCCAAGCAGAATCAGCAGGAGCGCAGGATCGGGCGTGCCGGCGCCGGTGACGGGCATGCCGACCGGGCCGGGGGCGGGCGCCGCGCCGGGCATGGGCACGCTCAGCAACTGGAACGGCAGGCTGGGCGGCTGCCCGGCGTTGCGCTTGTCAAACTGCGAGTTTGTTACCAGGATATGGCCGGGGATGAAGGCCATCGTGGTCGGGAACGAGAAAGCGGGGTGCGTGACGACGCTCATGACCGTGCCGCGCGTGTAGTCGTTCGCTAGGGCGATGGTGACGAGCAGTTTCTGGGCGTTACGCATCACATAGAGCGTCGATCCGTCCAGCAAGATGCCGTCGGCGCCCAGGACATCGTCCGTGCCCAGGTCGATCTGCACCGCCTGGCGGGCGGCCAGGTCGTAGCGGAACAGCTTGCCGTTGTTGCCCTGGGCCAGGATCAGGTACTTGCCGTCGGCGCTGGCGGCGATGCCGCCCAGGTTGAAGCCGGACTGGTAGACGATGGGCGACCCGGCCAGGTCGATCTTCTCCAGCGCCCATTGCCCAGCGGTCTGCGCCACTTTATAGAGCATCGGCGACGAGGAGTCGGTGAAGTAGGCCGCGCCGTCGGGGGTCAGGGCCACGTCGTTGATGAAGCTGGGCTGCACGCCGGAGTCGAGTTTCGCCAGCGTCTGCTTGGTCGCGGTGTCGAGGACGTACATCAGGCGCTGCGGGCCGGTGGCGACGAAGAGCCGGCCCTGGCTGTCGGCTTTCATGCCGCGGGTGGTGGTCATGCCGTCGGTGCCGCCGGCGATCCAGACCTCGGCGGCGGGGCGGTTGACGTTGCCGCGCAGGATGGCGCCGTTGGTCGTGCTGCCGGTGAAGTAATCGCCCGTACTCGCCTGGTAAGCCACACCCTCGGGGTACACGGCGTCGCCCGGCAGGGTGTAGGCCGAGAAGTCGGCGGCGGCGGCGGGGCGCGTCGAGAGAGCGGCGATCAGGAACAGGGCCGCGGCGCAGCCGAGCACGCCGGCCAGGAACCGCGGGATCATGGGTCGTATCATCGGGGTAACTCCTTTGCCTGGGGAGATTGTCGGGTTGATACAGCCGCACGACGGTAGCGGAACGTGCGTCCTGCGCAAGGGCAGATTGCGGTGCCTGTGCCAGATTCGTGCCACGGGAGTGCAAATGGAATCATGTATAACTTTGCGTGAGCGGATGGGCTCGGTTGTTATACATATCCCTTCAGCCAGCGGGGACAAAAGTGCGGAAGGGGAGCTAGACGCGCATGTGGCGCCAGTGGCCGGTGCGCCAGCGCCAGTAGTTCATGCCGGCGCGTAGCAGCGTGTCGAGCACGTAGGCCAGGTAGATGCCGTTGAGGCCCAGGCCGAAAGTCACGCCGAGCAACCAACCCAGCGGCAGGCGGATGACCCAGACGCCGATCATCGTGGAGACCATGGGGTAGCGGGTGTCGCCCGCGCCGCGCAGACCCCCGGCCAGCACCTGGGCGATCGCCATGAAGGGCTGGTTCCAGGCGGCGATGAACAGGGCCTCGCCGCCCAGGCGGATCACCTCCGGGTCGTCGCTGAACAGGCGCATCAGCGGGGCGCCGAATAGCCCGAAGACCAAGCCCACGCTGCTCATCAGGATCATACAGTAGCGGGTCGCCATCCAGGTGCCCGCCTCGGCCTGGTGGGTGCGCCCCGCGCCCATGGCCTGGCCGACCAGGGTGGTGGCGGCCATGGCGAAGCCGAAGCCGGGCAGGAAGGCCATCTGCACGATGTTCATGCTGGCGCGCTGCGTGGCGTAGACGGCGGTGCCCAGGCTGATGACGATCAGGCCGTAGAGGGTGAGGCCGAAACTCAGCATGAACTGTTCGCCCGCGGTGGGCAGGCCGACGTTGAGCATGCGGCGCACCAGGCCGAAGTCGAGCCGCCAGCCGCCGGGTTCGCGCAGGGTGAGCGTCTGGTGCGGGCGCAGGAACACCCAGGCCAGCAGCACGCAGCCCACCACGCGGGCCACGGTGGCCGCCCAGGCCGACCCGGCCACACCGAGGCCCGCGATGGGCCCGGCGCCGTAGATGAGCACATAAGCGGCGGGCACGTTGATGATGTTGATGAACAGGGTGATGAACATCGGCGTGCGCGTGTCCCCGGCGCCGCGCAACGCCGCCGAGCCGGTGAACATGGCGACCAGGAACGGCATGCCGATGCCGCTGATTTGTAGATAGAGCACGCCGAGCCGGGTGGCGTTGGCGTCCATGCCCAGCAGGCTCACGGCGGGTTCGGCCAGCGCGTAGGTGCCGATGCTGATCACCACCGCGACCGCGCCGGCCAGGACCAGCGCCTGCTTGAAGACGCGGCGGGCCTCGCCGGGGTTCTGCGCGCCGATGGCGTGGGCCACCAGCACGGTCGCGCCCATCATGATGGCCGAGAGCGCCGTGGTGATTAGCCAGACCAGTTGCTGCGCGCCGCCCACGCCGGCCAGGGCGTCGGTGCCCAGGTGGCCGACGAACGCCGTGTCCACAAAGCCGATCAGCGACTGCAACAGGTTTTCGAGGATGACCGGCCAGGACAGGGCCAGCACCTGGCGGCGCAGCGCGGCATGGGTGGCGGAGGGGGTCGGGCCGGGCGCGGTCTCCAGTTCGGGCGCGACGATGTCGGTGGCGACCGGGGCCATGAAGGGCATACTGTCTGACGCGGGCGACGGCACGGGTTCGATGGCGGGCAGGTTGTCTTGCTGGTTCGTCTTGCTCATGCTTCTGCTCTATCGCGGCGTGGCGCCATGCGGCATGGCGCGACCAGCGACCCGGTTTACGGGTCGCGGGCAGATTGGCTCGGCGTAGGGGCCGGTTGCAAACAGACCCCTACCTTGTGCAATCCGCGTGCCGGGGGCAACCTCTCCCCCGGCCCCTCCCCGCCGCGGGGAGGGGAGTTTGCGTTTCCCCCCTTCCCGCGGCGGGAAGGGGGCAGGGGGGTTAGGTTGCTCCCCCACCGGATATAGTGCGCCTGATTGATTATCCACATCCGCGAAATAGTTGCAAGTTCCGTACAATCCCGCGGCGTGAGCGGCATGTGCTTCTGATTAGTGTGGAACGATCAACGCCTTGACGACGCGCTCCGCCGCCACATCTTCGAGGGCATCCTGAGCCTGGGCGAGGGGATAGCGTTTGCTGATAAAGGCGCTCCAGGGAAAGCGGGTGTGGTAGCGGGCCAGCACCTGCACGGCCCGGTAGACATGGCTCACGTCGCTGCCCCAGCAGCCGCGCACGTCGAGATGTTTGCGGTTGAGGTCGAGGTGCGGGTTGAAGGTGGCCGGGCCGGCGTCGGTGTACTGGCCGACGACGACGTAGCGGCCCGCGTCGCGGGTCAGGCGCATGCCTTCGGGCACGGCGGCGGCCACGCCGGTGGCCTCGATGGTCACGTCGGCGCCGCGCCCGTTGGTGAGGTCGCGCACGGCGCCGAGCCGCGCGGCGGGGTCCAGCGTCCCGATGTCGAGCACGGCGTCGGCGCCGCTGCGGGTCGCCATCGCCAGCCGGTGTGGCGGGCCGCCGATGACGATCACCTGGCCCGCGCCGCGTAACTGGGCCAGGATGGCGGCGCTCAGCCCGACCGGGCCGCTGCCTTGCACCACCACCGTATCGCCGAAGCCGATCGCGGCCCGTTCGCAGGCGTGCA
>CBJNAR010000316.1:0-5360 GCA_966434075.1 uncultured bacterium | reverse complement strand
GCGCAGGGCGTGGTCGTCACCGGCACGAACGGCGTCATCAACGTCGGCGCCGGGATGCAGATGCAGGGCGAGATCGGCGGCACGCTCGAACCCAGCGAACCGGTGGACGCCGAAACCCAGCGCGTCTGGAGCATCTACGGGACCGACGCCAATTTGCAGGTGGCGCCCGATGTGCTGGTGCGGCCCAGCGAATGCGCGGGCCGCAACCAGCTTTACCCGGCTGCCGATGCCTACACGCAACTCGGCTGCGCCGTCGGGCCGGCGACGCGCTACGACGAGCAGGACGCCGTGCCGGGGCCGATCGCCTGGTATAACGGCGGGGTGCTGCTCTACGACCAGCGCCAGGCCACCGTCTACGCGCTCTTCCTGAACCGGGCGCAGCGCACGGCCCGCGTGGCCAACACGCCCCTGCTCTGGGTCAGCTTCTCGGCGCAACAGGGCGAGACCCTGGCCGCCTGGGAGGAGCGCCACCCGGACGTGACCGCCCGCCTGAACGGGCCGGTGATGGACTGCCCGGCGGGCACCTGGGCATTGCAGCGCTTCACCCGCGGCACGGTGATCGAACCGCCCGCCCGCGATTCGTGCAGCGCGACGCTGCCCGCGCGGGCGCTGCTGGCGACCGACGGCACCTGGACCGTCTGGAACGCGCCGGCCACGCCCACGCCGCGACCGGGCATCCGCATCCCGCCGGGCATGTTGCTCACGCCCTTCGTGCCGCGCGGCATCGCCACGCAGGTGCCGCCGACGCCCGATATGGCGACGGTGATGCCGGGGGCCGCGCCGGGCGTGGCCGCGCCCGGCGCCACCAACCCCGACCTCGTGACCGGCACGCCAACCATCCCGGCGGCGCTACCAACCGCGCCGCCCGGCCCTTAATCCAGCCGCCGCCGGTTCGGACGGCGGCGCCGCCTAGCACAGCAGGAGTAGGTTGCAACCAATGACTCAGACCATCAGCCCTGGGCGCATCGTCCAGATCAGTATCTCGGCGGGCGGGGTGCCCAAGCTGCCGGTGGACCGCGCCGCGCTTGGGCCGCTCGGCCTGGCCGGCGACCAGCACCGCGACCGGCGCAACCACGGCGGCCCCACCCGCGCCCTCTGCCTCTACGGCATCGAGCTGATCCGCGCGTTGCAGGCCGAGGGCCACACCGTGGTGCCCGGCGCCATCGGCGAGAACCTGACCACCGAGGGCATCGACATCGGCGCGCTGCGCCCCGGCGACCGCTTACAGATCGGCGACGACATCCTGATCGAGATCACCGGCTACACCACGCCGTGCGCGAACATCGCGCCCTGGTTCGTGGACGAGCGCATCGCCCGCGTCTCGGCGAAGGTGCACCCCGGCTGGAGCCGCGTCTATGCCCGCGTGCTACAGGGCGGCGAGGTCTACACCGGCCAGCCGATCCGGGTGCTGGCCCCGGCCACCGTCGAAGCCGGGCATGACGGCGACGCATAAGCGCCCAAGCTGCATAGGCGACGGGGGGCGCGGGCTGCCAACCGGCGCCCCCCCGTCAAGATCTGCGCGATAGCGATTAGTAGTCCGCGCCAGTGATTCTGCGGGGCGGCAGGCCGGTTTGAAACCGGCCCCTACCCCGCCTGCGGGGCAGGAGTCGGTGTGGGCGGCAGGCCGGTTTGAAACCGGCCCCTACGGCGCCTGCGGGGGGCAGGGGTCGGTGTGGGCGGCAGGCCGGTTTGAAACCGGCCCCTACACCGCAACCGGGGCAGGAGTCGGTATCAGCGGCAGAGCGGGTTGGGTCGTCGTTGTAGGGGCCGGTTTCAAACCGGCCTGGGTTGCCCACCGGACGGGCGCCGGGGCGAGCGGATTCGTCGTTGTAGGAGCCGGTTTCAAACCGGCCAGGGGTGCCCCGGTTGCGGTGTAGGGGCCGGTTTCAAACCGGCCTGCCCGCCCCGCAGAATCACTGGGGTGGGCGACTAGAACAGGTAGCCGCGCACGCCCTGCAACCCTGGCCGCCGCGCGAGAGCGACACCCAGATCCTACCGTGGGCGACTAGAATGGGTAGCCGCGGACGCCCTGCAACCCCTTCAGGCACGAGATCTCGCCCATCATATCGTGACAGTGACCGGCGACAAAGTTTGCCAGGGCCATGCGGAGGCGTTGGTTCATACCGAACAGGTCGACCTCATGGTCGAGGTCGTCGGGGGTCAGCCCGGCCAGGTAGGCATCGGTGGCGGCGTAGACCGCCTGGGCGTAGGCGCGGGCCGCGGGCAGGTCCACCCGCACGTCGCGCGCCCACGCTGCATACTGCGTCCAATCCTGGTGGGGGTGGGGCAGGCTCTGACCGGTCTTGCCGGCCCACTCGCCCATGAACAGGGGCGTGCCGCCGCCCAGCATGCCGTTGATGATCAAATCCTCGCTCGTGACCGCGTGAGCATAGCTGGCCCCCAGCGGATTGGCTATGCCGGGCGGCGCCCAGTCGGCCTGCTCGGCGGTCACGTCGGCCATGGTGCCCTCCAACCATTCGTGCGCCGTGCTGATCTGCTGGCGCAGAAGGGTAATTGCATCCATGCTGAACCTCCTTTAGCCCCCCGGCGCCGCGATCGGGTGGCCGGGGCGGCGCATTACTGCGCGGTCTTGCCGCGGGCCACGAACTCCAGCAGGTCGGCGCGGGTGATCAGGCCGACCGGGCGGCCCGCTTCCTCGGCCAGCACCGCCGGGTTGCCCGCCAGCAGCGCGGGCACCACGCGCTCCACTTCCTCGCCCACATCGACCAGCGGGAACGGCTGCTCCATTACCGTCTCGACGGTCTGGTCCACGGCCTCCGGGTTGCGGAAGACGCGCTCCAGCAGCGAGCGCTCCTGGATCGACCCGACAATCGAATGCACCGTGGTCAGGTCGCCGTCGCGCGACACGGGCAACTGCGAGATGCTGTACTGGTGCAGCAGTTCGATGGCCTCGCGCACGCGGGCCGTGGTCGGCACGGTGACGAGGGCGGGCAACTCGCGGTTGTGGTAGTGCAGCAGGTCGCGCACGCGGGCCGGGGTCGCCAGCCGGTCCAGGAAGCCGTTCTCGCGCATCCAGTCGTCGTTGAAGACCTTGCTCAGGTAGCCGCGCCCGGTGTCGGGGAAGAGCACGACGATGGTCTTGCTCTCGTCCAGGTCCTTCGCCACCTGGAGCGCGGCCCACATCGCCGTGCCGGTCGAGCCGCCGACGAGGATGCCTTCCTCGCGGGTGATGCGGCGAGCGGTCAGCAACGAGTCGCGGTCGCTCACCTGCACCCAGCGGTCCACGATGTCGTATTGGAAGGTGCCGGGCATGAAGTCCTCGCCGATGCCCTCGACCTTGTAGGGGCGCGGCTTGTCGCCGGTGTAGATCGAGCCTTCGGGGTCGGCGCCGACGATCATCACGTTCGGGTTGCGCTCCTTGAGGTAGCGCCCGATGCCGGTGATGGTGCCGCCGGTGCCGACGCCGGCCACGAACACGTCCACCTTGCCGCCGGTTTGCTCCCAGATTTCGGGGCCGGTGGTCTCGTAGTGCGTCTGCGGGTTGGCCTGGTTGAAGTACTGGTTGGGCTGGAAGGCGCCGGGGGTCTCGCTGGTGACGCGGGCGGCCACGCTGTAGTAGCTCTCCGGGCTTTCGCGCGGCACGGCGGTGGGCGTGGTGATCACCTCGGCGCCGAACGCGCGCAGCAGGGCGATCTTCTCGCCGCTGACCTTGTCGGGCATGACGAACACGGTCTTGTAGCCCAGGATGGACGCGGCAATCGCCAGGCCCGTGCCGGTATTGCCCGAAGTGGGCTCGACGATGGTGCCGCCGCGCTTGAGCAGGCCACGGGCCTCGGCGTCGCGGATCATGCGGATGCCGATGCGGTCCTTGACGTTGTTGCCGGGGTTGAACATTTCGAGCTTGGCGAGCAGCGTGGGTCGCAGGCCGCGGTTGAGCTTGGGCAGGCGCGCCATCGGCGTGTTGCCGATCAGCTCCAGCAGGTTGGTGGCGACACCGGGCAAGGGGCGCACCTCGCGCCCGGCAAAGTCCGGCCCCTCCGGCGCCGGGGATTCCCCGCGCATGGCCGGCTCGGTGGTGGCGATGGTTTCCATAAGTGTAACTCTCCCTCTAGACAGCGTCGGCTAGAAGCATATGCAAGGCAAAAACCGATCGCCCCAGCGGCAATCGTGTTCCTCATTATACGGGCTGCCCCCGGCAGCGTCAATCACAAATTCACCGCGAAGGAACGAAGGACGCGAAGGTGATTGATATACGTTTTGTTCTTCGCGCCCTGTGCGGCGGCGCGGTACAGAATAACGGTCTATGAACCGATGTCGCGGGCGTAACTTTTGCGGGCGCGAGAGAGTATAACATGCGGTCCGCGGGCCGGCCCCGTATCGGCGCAGGCGACGCGGCCTGCATCCGGCACATGCAGCCCGGCGCTCCGGTATAATGCAGGGGACGGGATCAAAGCAGGGTCCCGTGACGCCGCCGGGCTACCCGATAGACCGGCGCAGGGGCGGGAGATGTGATGCCGACTTACGTTGTGTTGGGTCTTATCGTGGGGGGCGTGGGCGCGCTCAGCTTCTTTGGCGGCACCCGGCTCATGGATCGGCAAAAGTCCCGGCTGGGTGTGGCGGGCGGCTGTCTGCTGGCCGTGATCGGCGCGCTCCTCATCTTCGTGGGCTTCGGGTTCCTGGCCGCGTCGCTGTTGTCCTAGCACGCGGCACCGGCGGCGACGCCCGGCTAATGCATGCGAATCATACGGGACGCGCGGGCGCAGGGTCCGGCCCGGCAAGCGCCGCCCGCGCCGTGACTGTGTTCATTGCCGCCCTGCCGTGTGCAGGGCGGGGCTATCGAGAAGGAAAAGCGTCCATGTTTCGATCCTGGTTCCGCCGAGGCGCCATCGCGGGCCTCGGCCTCGTGCTGCTCACGACGGCGGCCTGCGGGCCGGAAGCGGCCACGCCCACGCAGGTTGTTCCCACGGCTACCGTGGCGGCGCTGCCGGCGGATACCGCCGTGCCGGCCACCGTCACATCAGAGCCGGCCACCGCGACAGTGGCGCCGGCCACCGCCACACCCAGCCCGGCGCCGCCCACGGCCACGGCGGAGCCACCCACCGCGACGGTCGTGCCGCCCACCGCGACCGAGCCATCGGCTTCGCCGACCGCGGCCCGCGACCTGGCCGCCCGGCCCACGGCGACCGCGGAGCCGGAGGACTGCTTCCGGTCGGTGGGCGTCGTCATCAGCCGCGTGGACCAGGCCTATAACCACCAGCCGGGCGACACGGCGACCATCGCCAAGGACCTGCAAAGCGCCTGCGTGGACGACCGCGCCCTGGGGATCTGGGCGCTCGGCTCGATCCACGACAAGGCGGCGCTCCCCGCGCTGCAAGCTTACGTGGCGGCCCATCCGGACG
>CBJNAR010000315.1:0-5375 GCA_966434075.1 uncultured bacterium | reverse complement strand
TGCTGGGCAGCCAGACGATGCGCGGCGCGTTGGCCTCAGCCTCGCTCTTGAACGACGTGGCGATCATCCAGAGCAGCGGGAAGGCCATCAGCACGCTGCCCGTGATCGCCAGGACGTAGAACACGGGCCGCCAGAGCCATCCTTGCTTCCTGCGGGTCATGGCACGCTACTCCTATCGCAGGTCGTACTGGACCCAGCGATCTTGCAACCGGAACTGGACCAGGGTAATCACGAGAATGAGCACGAGCAAGAGCCAGGAGATGGCCGAGCCGTAGCCGATCTCGTTGAAGCGGAAGGTGGCCCGCCAGAGATAGTAGACGACCGAGTAGGCCGATTGGGCCACCGTCGGCGTGTCGCGGAACAGCACGTAGGTTTGCTCGAAAATCTGGATCGTCGCGATGGTGCCGACGACCAGGTTGTAGAAGGTGGCCGGGGTGATCAGGGGCAGCGTCACATGGCGGAAGCGCTGCCAGGTGCTCGCGCCGTCCACTTCCGCCGCCTCCTGCATCTCCCTGGGGATGTTATAGAGCGCGGCCAGGTAAATCAGCATCATCGTGCCGCAACTCCAGATCATGATCAGGATGATCGAGGTCTTGGTCCAGAGCGGGTTTTGCAGCCAGAGCGGCACGCGCTCCGGCGCCGGGAAGCCCGCCTTGAGCACGCCGTTCAGCGGCCCCATATTGCCGTTTTGCAGCCCCAGGAAGAAGGCGTTGGCGACCTCCATCGCGTAGATGAAGGTGCGCGTGAGCCAGTTAAACGGCTCGAAGATGGCGCCCAACCCGCGCAGCGCCGAGTTGACGATGCCGTTGTTGGCGTTGAGCATCAGCCGCCAGCAGAGCAGCGCCGCCGCGTTCAGCCCCAGCACCACCGGCAGGTAGAAGGCCATGCGGAAGATGCGCTCGCCGCGCAGCCGCTGGTTCAGCAGCACGGCCAGGGCCAGCGCCACCCCTAGTTGCAGCGGCAGCCCCACGACGGTCAGGAACAGCGAGTTGAACAGCGCCGAGCGGAAGTCTTTGTCCTCCGTCAGCACGCGCAGGTAGTTCTGCGCGCCCACCCATTCGGCCTGGGCCGGCGGCTTGAACGTGGTGAAACTCCAGTAGAGCGAGGCCAGCATGGGCGCCACCACGAAGATCACGAAGCCGATGATCCACGGCCCGGCGAACAGGTAGCCGGCGAAGGTGCGGTCCTGCAAGCCCTGGCTGGCCCCCCGCCGGCGCGCAATCCACCGGGCCAGGCTCCCCAGCGCCAGGCTGGCGGCGATGATGAAGATCACGGTGCCCGCGGCCCACAGCAGCGTGGTCAGGTACGAATCGCTCACGGTCTACTCCCCGAAGTGGGTCCGGACGGGGCCGGGCGGCCCCATCCGGATCCCTGCGCCGGCCTTACTTCAGGCGCCCGGCATCCTTGAGCACTTGCGTGTATTGCTTCTGGATATTCGCCAGCGTCGTGGCGAGGTCCTGCTGATCGGTGAAGAACGCGGGCATCTCCTTCTGCAAGACTTCGCGCAGCTTGGCCGATTCGCGGATGTCGGCGAACCCGACCCCGTACTGCTGCATCAGCGCGCCCATCTTCTGCAACACCGGGTCCTTCGCCACGTAGCCGGTCCAGGCATCGGACCGCGGCGGGAACGAGCCGAAATCGGCATTGTAGCGGTTCTGGTTCTCGGCGCTGCCGAGGAACTTCAGGAACTCGGCGGCTTCGGCCACATGCTTGGAGTAGGACGGCACGGCCAGCCAGTCGTTGAACACCTGCACCACCGGCTTGGCCTTGGGGAAGGCGGTCGCGTCGATGGGCGACGGCTGCAGGTCGATCTTGCTCCAGAGGGCATCGCCGGTCGGCGGGCCGGCCCAGGTGCTGCCCCAGACGCAGGCGGCGGTGCCATCCACCAGGCGCGACCCCTTGGCTTCGGGCAGGTCGGCCAGGGTTTCAGTGGCATAAACGGCGCGGCGGCGATCATACATGAACTGCAGCGCGGCCTTGGCCTCCGCCGAATCGAACTGCGGCGTGCCGTCGTCCTTGTAAAGCTGGCCGCCGAGCGCCCAGATCAGCTCGATCCACTCCTGCCAGTCGTCTAGCCGCCCGGTCGTAACCAGGCCCGCCTGCGTCACGGCGCCGCCGTCGGCCTTGGTGCCGGCCTTGGCATTGGCGATGGCGTCTTTGAAGGTGGTGGAACTCGGCGCCAGGTCCGTGCGGCACATGTAGGCGCGCGGCGCCGTCAGCCAGGGCAGGCCGCGCAGCTTGCCCTGCCAGGTCACGGTCGCCAGGGTCGAGGGCAGGTACTGCTTGATGTCGGGCCAGGCCGCTTCGCCCAGGTACTGGTTGAGATCGGCCAGCCGGTCGCCGTACTGGGCGATATACTCCGAGCCGAGGTTGAGGATGTCGGCGCCGTCGCCGGCGGTGTAGTAGCCCTGCACGGTCTCGTCGAGCGTGCTCCAGGTCACGTAGATCGGCTGGACGACGATGTTGGGGTGGGCCTTCTGGAAGGCGGGGATGGCCTCGTCTTGCAGCCACTTGTCGGTCTTGTCCTTGATGTAGTCGACCAGCATGACCTTGATGGTCGTCTGGCCGCTGCTGGCCGGGGCGGTGGTGGCGGCGGGCTGCGCCGCGGTGGTGGCGGCGGGCGGGGCCGCGGGAACGGCGGTGGGTGTGGCAGCCGGTTCGCTGCCGCACGCGGCGAGTAACGCGCTGAGAACCATCAGCAACAACATGATTTTCGTACGCATCGGTGCGCTCCTCCTACTGTGAAATGGAAGATGTGCTGTCGCCAGGGTATGACTCGTGGAAGAATCGCCCGCCCCAGGCCCGTCAGTAGCCGGGGGCCGGGTGCCCACCGGGCCGGGCGTCCCGCCGCCTCGCGCGGGGCGCCTACCCGGTATGGACCGGTTCTCGCTGCGAACCTCCTTCGGTACTGTCCACTACCGCGGAGTGGACGCGATTCAGGCCCTCGCGTGCCAGGGTCACGGCGCCCCAGGTGCCGGCGTCATAGTCCGGCGGCAGGAGGTGGAACATCTGAGGGGGCAACATTTCCGCGGCCAGGGCCGATTCCGCGCGTAGCCGGCCGAACTCCGCCAGGATCGGGCCCAGGAACAGATCGCCGGCGCGCGCCACGCCCCCGCCAAGGACGACGCGCTCGACGTCATAGGACATAATCAACTGTTGCAGGGCCTGGGCGAGCCGGCGGCCCACCTGCCCGGTGATGGCCTGGGCCACGGCGTCCCCCGCGCCCGCGGCCTGGTAGACGGCTTCCGCCGTCAGCGGCGCAGCGGCGCGCAAGACGGTATCCGCGCCCGCGGCCACGGCCTGCGCGCCCAACCGGGCGATGGCCGGACCCGCCGTCAGGGCCTCCAGGCAGCCACGTGAGCCGCATTCGCAGCGCGGCCCCGCCGGGTCCACGATCATATGCCCGATCTCGCCGGCCATGCCGTGCGCGCCGCGATGCAGCCGCCCGTTCAGGATCACGCCCGCGGCGATCCCCGTGCCGACGCTCAGGTAGGCCAGGTGTTGCACGCCCGCGTGGGCCGGGTGGCGCTGTAACCCCAGCGCCGCCGCCCGCACGTCATTCTCCACGAAGCACGGCACGCCCAGCAGCCCGCCGAGCAGGTCGCCCACCGGCAACGCTTCCCACTTCAGGTTGACCGCGTGCCGGACCACGCCCGTCTCGGGATCGACCCGGCCTGGCACGCCCAGGCCGACGGCGGCGACCGCGTCCAGCGGCACGCCTGCCACGGCCAGCGTCACCCGGATGGCGGCGGCGATGCCCGCCAGCGTCTGCTCCGGGCCGCTCAGGTCCGTCGGGTACGTGGCGCGGCCCCGCGGGCTGCCCTGGGCATCGGCCACCAGCACCGCCACCTTGGTGCCGCCCGCGTCCACGCCGACCAGCAAGTTCCGCGACCCCTCACGTGCCGTCACTACCGTTGTCTCCACTTCCAGCAATGGTCCGCTCACGCAGATCCCGTTGTCCGCTATCCGTAGCCGCGCGATTCATCGCGCCGTACGCGTCCGTCTTGAGCGCGTCACGTCTCCATATGTGTAGCCGCGCGATGAATCGCGCCGTATGCGTCCGTCTTTGGCACAGCACGGCCCTACGAGTGCCGCCGCGCGTTTTTTCGCGCCGTCCTCGTGCGTATTTCGCCTGTGCTATCCCCGATAAGTTGCCGGAATGACGCTAACGGGCCAGGTTCAGCCCCAGTTCGCGGGCCAGCAGCAACGCCGCCGCGCCCAGGATCACCACATCGGGACTCTCGTCGAGCAAGGCCACCTCCGTGGCCTGGGCCAGTTGTGGCAGCGCCCGCCGCAGCATCTCGGCGCGGATAGCCGCCGCCAGGGGCTCGCCGAACAGGGTCAGGTCGCCCACCAGCGCGATGTGCCGCACGTTCAGCGTGCCGACCAACTGCGAGGCGGCGATGCCCAGGTAGTGGCCCAGTTCGCGCACGATCTGTTGCGCCGTGGGGTCGCCGGCCTGGAAGGCCCGCACCACGGCTTCGATCGGCATCTCGCCCGGCGGCACGTCCGCCTGGTTCAGCAGCGAGTCGCGGTGCGTGCGGGCGAGGTCGAGTGCGCGGCGGCACACCGCCGGGGTGCTGACCACCGTTTCCAGGCAGCCGTAGTTGCCGCAGCGGCACTGCACTCCGTCGTCCACGACGACGATATGGCCGACTTCGCCGGCCCCGAAGCCGTCGCCCTGGAAGATGTGGCCGTTGAGCACCACCCCGGCCCCGATACCGTGCCCCGTCTTGATAACCACCAGGTTGCCGTCATACTCCGGGTCGCCGAACATGTATTGCGCCAGCGCCGCAAGCTGGCTGTCGTTGGCGACGTACACCGGCAGCTTGTAGCGGTCCTGCAACAGCCGCCCCAGCGGCAGATCGCGCCACTCCAGGTTGACGGCACGCAGCACCACGCCGTTCGGCGTGTCCACCAGGCCGGGCGTGCCGATGCCGATGCCCAGCAGCGGCTTCTCCGCGCCCGCGATCAGCCGGTCCAGCAGGTCATACACCCGGTCGAGCGCGGCATCGCCGCCCCGGCTCTGGATCGGCTGGCTGGCCTTGTGCAAGATCTCGTTGCGCAGGTTGACCACGGCCCCGCAAAACTGGTCGTTCGCCAGGTCCACGCCGATGAGTTGCCGCGAATCGGCCACCACGCTCAGCAGGATCGGGGAGCGCCCGCCCACCGACGGCCCGTAGCCCACCTCCTCGACCAGCCCTTGCTCCTGAAACTCCGTGACCAGGTCGGACACGGTGGTCCGCGTGAGCTGTGTCAGCCGCGCCACTTCCGCCCGGCTCACCGCGCCACGTTCGTAGATGGTCTTCAGCACAAGTTGGCTGTTATAGGTTTTGGTCTGCTGCTGGGTCGCTTTGACTAGCTGCGATTTCATG
>CBJNAR010000314.1:0-5402 GCA_966434075.1 uncultured bacterium | reverse complement strand
CGTCGGCCAGGACGATCTGCGCCATGACCGGACCGGGGCGGTACTCGAACTCGCCGGTCTTCTGGTTATAGATCGAGACGCCGCTGACATCGGTCGGCAGCAGGTCGGGGGTGAACTGGATGCGCTTGAAGGTACAGCCGATGGACCGGGCGATGGCCTTGGCGAGGACGGTTTTCCCCACGCCCGGCACATCTTCGATCAATACATGCCCGCGGCACATGAGCGCCAGGAGGGTTAATTGGACCTCGTTGTGCTTGCCGACAATGACCTGCTCGACATTGCGCCCAACGCGCTCCGAAATCGCGCGCACATCTGCCATAGAAGTTCTTCTCCCTCAGGACGGCCTAGCACCGTCAGATGTACAGCCATAATAAAGCGCCCGACCCTCTGGGTCGGGCAGACGCTTACATACAAAGTAACGTACTTGCCAGGGCGCCGGATCTACTGCGCGTGCACCTGGTAAAACCGGCTGATGGAATCCGCCGGAGTGCCGTCGCTATTCAGCGGATTGCCGAGATCCGACCCGCCATCCGCCGGGTTCGCGGGCTTCTCAGCCGGGGTTGCAGGCAGGCGCTGCACCTCGGGGGCCTGGCGCAAGGCCCAGCCCACCCGCAGGGCGGCCAACTCTTCGCGATTGGCGGGCACCTGCACCGCCACATCCGGCGCGGGCGCAGCCGGCGCCGGGCCGGCGGCGGCGGGATGGTCTACCGGAGGGGCAGCAGCGGTGGGCGAAAATCCATCCTCAATCCGGGCCAGGCGGCTGAGGCGGGCCGGGCCGGGCAGCAAGACGGAGATATTCTCATGGCTCTGCTCGATTGCCGTCGGCGTACGCGAGGGCACCACAAACGGGTCGAGGCTGTTGACATCACCGGCGATGAGCAGAAACAGCAGGACGGCGATTCCCAACTGCGAAAACCGGGGTAGGATCTCTGTCGCCAACCACCAGGGCCGCGGGGCGGGCAGCGCGGGGCGGGCGGGCAACGGGAACGAGGCGATTTCGCCCCCTGCGGCCGCCTCTTGTTGTAAGCGGCGTTGCAGGCGGCCCCACGCATCGCCGGCCGGGGCCGCCCCGGCCACCTCGGCACGTACTGTATAGCGCAGCGCATCCTCCACATCCGCTTCGTCGACAAGCGAAGGGCGGGCGGGCAATTCGCCGCGGGCGCCGGGTAGCCCCAACGTGCCACGCGCCAGGCGAGTTAGTATGCTGCGTATGGTGCTCATAACGTATTACGCCTTTTGTACCTGCACCGCTGCGGGGGAGGACGTGGGAGCCGGCTGGCCCGTCAGATAGCGCGACTCGATCTCCAGCTTCAGTACTTTGCGTGCGTAGTGCAACCGGGATTTGACTGTGCCCACCGGGCACTCCAGAATATCGGCGATTTCCGGCAGCGATAGATCGTGCAAGTAGTGCAACACCACCACGACCCGGTGTTTCACCGGCAGTTCGTTCACGATGTCGCGGATGGTCCCCTGCAGCTCATTCTGCTCGAAGAGATGCTCCGGCGAATGGTGCGGGTCGGCGAAGAGGCGCTCGGCGATATTTTCGATCGGCTCCAGCCAGCCGCGCCGCCGTTTGATCGCGTTACAACTCAGGTTGACCGCCACCCGATGCAACCACGGGGAGAGAGGGACGTCGGGCTGAATCCGATGGATATTGGTGTACGTCTTGTAGAAACAGTCTTGCAGCACCTCTTCGGCCATCCCGGCATCGCGGGTAATCGCGAGTGCTGTCCGATAGATCACGCCCTTGTATTTATGGAACAACTCTTCAAAGGCCACCATATCGCCGCCCTGTACCCGTCGCACCAGCGCGGTGTCCGCCTGGGCCTGGGCGGAAATAAGCGGGGCGCCGCCGGCGGGGGCGGCAGGGTCCGATATTGGGGGCACGGGGTCGGCTGCCATGCTCAGCGTCTCCTCCCCCAGCGAGCGGGGGGCAAGCGGGTCCAGATCCGGGGCGACATCGATGGCCCCGTGCCGTGCGCCGGCGTCGTCGTCAGCGCCAGGATGCAACAGGTAGCCCATTGAGCCCACCACCGAACGCACACGCGCCGGTAGGTGTAGGGGTAAGCGTTTGGCGTCCAAGCCGTCTCCCTATGCAGTAGATACCACCGCCCGCGGCAAACGGTTCAATGCAACCCGGCGGATGGTAGCGCGAATCACCGGCGGCCCGGCGCGACCCTGGCGCGGCCACCGCAGCCCGGCGGCGCCCCGTCCCACGAGCCGGCCTGTTCCGGAGAGGTGCAAATCCAGACCGGGCCTGGGACCGATTATAGCACAAGTTGCCCAGCGCCACAACTTGACATCCCGGTCCGCCTGCTTTATAATAAGCACGCCACCCCCCAAACGCCACGGCGGACGGGGGGATCAGCAGCCCGGCGGGCGGAGGTGGCGGAATTGGCAGACGCGCTAGGTTGAGGGCCTAGTGGCCGTTGAGGCCGTATGGGTTCAAGTCCCATCCCCCGCACCCGACCTGGGAGCCTTAGCTCAGTCGGCTAGAGCAGTCGGCTTACATCCGACAGGTCACAGGTTCGAGCCCTGTAGGCTCCACTCAGCGCGCCGCCCAACGCGCCCACGCTCAGGTAGCTCAGTTGGTAGAGCATGCGACTGAAAATCGCAGGGTCATCAGTTCAAGTCTGATCCTGAGCACCCAAACACAACTAAACATAGCGATAAAGCCACGAATGACTTTGTATTCGTGGCTTTATCGCGCTCCATGTAGCGACAAATGTAGCCAAACTTCAATTCTGCTGGCCTCATGCCATAGGTACGAACCACGAATTCAATCCCAGGAACCTGCTTCAGCCACCCTGCGGGTGCCAATTCTGTGTCACCCTGGCGTGAGAATCCTCGACACATTACCCCGCGCGTGCCTTCACTATGCGGATGCAGCCTGTGTTCGCCTGAGTAGGTGCTAGACGCTTTGTTGTGCAATCGCAGGATCACTTCGTGGTTACGTTACCTATAGGATGGCAAGCACATAGATGGATTCAGTGTCGAGAGCATCAGCGACGGGCACTCCTAGCCGAGAACCAAGTATAGATGCCCGGAGGTCTCACAGCCTACGCGCATAGGACTAAGAGCCTATCCGAACAACCCGGCCGCCCGCAAGGCGAGGAGGGCACACGCGAAATGCAGAAAGCCCAGATAATTCTCGGCCTTCTTGTCCCAGCGGATCAACAAGGGCCGAAACCGGTTCAGCCATGAGTGTGCCCGCTCGACCACCCACCGCCGCGCCCGCGCCCCAGCTTCGCATTTCAAGGCCTGGGCTTCCTCGCCTCGGCTGCGGATGTGGGCCGTGAAGCCGAATTCGGCCACCGTCGCCCGCACTTCGTCGTAATCATAGCCCTTATCCAGACACAGCCCTTGCGGCTGCCCCGCCGTCGGCGCAGACCGTGCCACCACCATCTGCTCCAGCGTGGCCTGCACCAGCTTCATATCGTGCCGATTGGCTCCGGCGACCACCACCGCCAACGGCACCCCGTGGCCCTCCGTCAGCAGGCTGCGCGTGACCCCGGCTTTGGCCCGGTCGGTCGGATTGGGGCCGGTGTTTTCCCCCGCCCAGCGGCGCCTTGGTCATGGCTCCGTCCAGGCTTGACCAGGCCCAATCAATGCCGCGACACTCGTCAAAGGCGGCGACCCCGGCTTGCCCCAGGCGCAGGAAGACGCCGTCGGCCACCCACTCTTGGAAGCGATCATGGGCGGTGGATTTGGCACACAAGGTGGTCTGGTTGAGCGCTTCCCAATGGCCGCCGGTACGCAGCACGAAGAAAATGCCGTCGGCGCAGCGGTGGTCGGCGACGCGGGGACGCCCGCCGCCGAAGCGGTGGGTATTGACGTGAACCGGTAGCAGCGGCTCCAGGACGGCCCATAACTCGTCCGAGATGCGGAAGCCGGTGGTGGTCGAGTTATTGCGGGTGCGCGCCCGCGTCCGTGTGGTTGTTGTTGATGCATTCATACCCTAATTATACCAGGCTATTCGGATAGGCTCTAAATCCGCATGAGGGATCTGGCATTACTTGAAAGCGGTGGAGTTGCCCAACGTCGCGTGCCATAGTCAGCAGGAACTCCGCCACGAGCTACGGTTGGCGGTGGCCCAGTTGCGACACAAACCCGACATCATCCGGGCCGCAATCCGTCAATGCGGATATTAGATATTTATGCAGCAATCAGTAATGATAGAGCGCCTCCGGTTCCCGAACGGATCATCCGACCATGGTCGGATCGTTTTCCGACTAAGGCCCTGTGCAGAGATCGGCGTAAGACCCTAGCAGATGCCGTAGCTGCGGGAGTATACTCAGGCAGATGTGTCGCGCTGGTCCGGCCGCCCCAGCTGGGCGCCTGGGTGCCGCTCGCCGGTCAGCCTGTGGTTCCCATTGGAAGGATTCTCGCATGTTCGCCCGCGTACACGCCTCCCGACTCCCCGCCGCTCGTTTCTTGTTGGCTATGCTGTTCTTGTCCGGCGCGTTGGTGCTCTTCCCCAGCGCGCCGCCCGGCGTGCGCGCAGCCCCGGCTGTCGCCACCTGGCAACTGCAAAGCCCGCAGCCCACCCGCTACGCCCTGAACCAGGTCGATATGGTCTCGGCCAGTGAGGGCTGGGCCGTCGGCGCCCACGGCACCATTCTGCATACCACCGACGGCGGCCTGACGTGGGCTGGCCAACTCGTGCCGACCACCGAGCCGGTCTACTCAGTGGCCTTCGTGGACGCCGTGCACGGCGTCGCCGGCAGTAATAACACGGTATTCTACACCGCCAACGGCGGCGCGACCTGGAGCGCGGGCACGGGCGTCGTCGGCTCGATCTATCAGGTCGCCCTGGCTGATGCCACCCACGGCTTCGCCGCCGACAGCAGCGGGGGGATGCTCAAGAGCGCTGACGGGGGCCACACCTGGCAGCCCGTGCCCCTGGGCGCCGCCGTTGCCGGCATCCAGTTCTTCGACGCGTTGAACGGCGTCGCCTCCAGTTCCGGCGGCGTCTTCCATACCAGCAACGGCGGGCAGAGCTGGAGCCTGGTCGCCGGGCCACACGGCGGCTTCTTCATCAATCCCAATGAGGGCTGGCTGGTTAGCGGCAACACCGCCGCGCATACCACTGATGGCGGCCAGACCTGGCAGCCCCAGACCCTGCCCACGGGCGCCTGGATCTACGGCGTCACCTTCCGCGACTCGCTCCACGGCTGGGCGGTGGGCGCCGCAAGCCAGATCTACGGCACCACGGATGGCGGCCAGACCTGGACTATGCAGCTCAGCCTGCCCCAGTACATCGTCCCGCTCTGGGATGTCGACTTCACCGACAGCCTCCACGGCATCGCGGGCGGCGGAGCCGGAGAAATCTTCGGCACCACCGACGGGGGCGCGACCTGGACCCGGCGCTTCAACGGCTCCCCGGCGGAGGCCCTGCACCT
>CBJNAR010000313.1:0-5402 GCA_966434075.1 uncultured bacterium | reverse complement strand
CTTCAGGAAGGAGTTCTCATGCGGTGTTGCCCGTCTTATTCGCTCTCACCCTTTATGACGCCCCAGGCCGCGCGATTATTACAGCCGTGCCGCCAGATTCGGATCAGATTTTCCACCGGGTATATAGAAATCTTCACCTGTGCCGCCGCGCCCCGGTAAGGATGATCGCCCTGACCGCGCACAAACAAAAGCGCCCGGCTTCCTTGCGGAGGCCGGGCGCTGCTGCTTAACGGTGGATCCTTACGGGATCTGGCCGAGCTTGAGCACGGCGTTCTTCTCGGTATCGACCACATAGACATCGCCGGTCTTGGTCACGGCCAGACCCGTGGGGCGGACCAGGGTCGTGGTGCCGGCGGTGTTCTTGCTGCCCAGCAGCTTGCCGTTGGAGTCGAACTTATAGACCGTCTGCTTGGCCGGGTCGGTGGCGTAGACGTTGCCCGCGCCGTCGACCGCGAGATGCGGCTCCAGGAAGGCGGAGTCGCGGCTCCAACCGCCGTCGGGGATGGCCCAGCGGCGCAGCGGCTTGCCCGTCTTGTCGAACACCTGGATGCGGGCGTTGAACGTGTCGGCCACGTAGACGTTGTCCTGGCTGTCGAGCGCCAGGCCCATCGGCTCGTTAAGCTGGCTGGTGCCGTTCGAGGCGCCCATGTTCGGGTTCGCGCCGTCGCCGATCTGGCGCAGCGGCTGGCCGTTCGCGTCGAAGACCAGCACGCGCTTGTTGCCGGTGTCGGTCACGTAGACCTCGCCGGTGCTGCCGATGGCGACATCACGCGGGCCGTAGAAGCTGACGTTGGCATCCGCCGGGACGGCCGGATACGGGGTGCCCGCGGGCGGCGGATTCAGGTCCACGAACTTGCCCCAGGCCAGCAGGAACTTGCCGTCCTTGTCGAACTTCTCGATGCGGTGGTTCCAGGTGTCGGCGACGTAGACATTGCCCTGGGCGTCCACGGCGATGCCGCCGGGACCGGTGCCGGGAACGCGGCTGCCGTTGATGTTCAGCCCGATAAACTGGCCGTTACCACTGCCCTCGTTGCCGAAGAAGGTGACGTACTTGCCGTCCTTATCGAACTTCTCGATGCGCATATTGGTCGTATCGACCACATAGAAGCTGCCGTCGGGGGCGATGGCGATGCCGCGCGGCTGATTGAACTGGCCCTTGGCGGCGCCCTGCGGCGCCTGGTCGAACAGGCCGTAGGTCTGCCCGTTATCCACGGCGCCGCCGGTCGAGCCGGACGGGTTGGTGGCCGGGGTCGTGGCGCTGCCGACGGGATTGCCCACCTGGGCGACCAGGTCGTTGCGCGTATAGAGATAGAAGTCGGTGGACCCGAGCGGCGCGGCGGGTTCGCGGTAGAGCATATACTTGCCCGGCACGCTGTTGACGCTCCAGTTGGTCGGATTGATCAGGTTGGCGAAGTAGGTGCCGACAAAGCCGGACACTTTATAGGTATCTTCCGGGAACCACCAGCGCAGCTTGTAGTGTTCCTCGCGGTACTTGCCCTGCACCAACTGCTGGAAGGCCGCCGTGGCCTGGGTCTCGGCGCTGGCGATGATGATCGGCGCGTTGGGCGTGAAGTTGAGGGCGCTCTGGCTGAAGCGCGAGATCTTTTGCTGATCGCGGAAGTACCAGTCCCACGGCCATTCGACGCTCGTGTCGAGCGCGATGTCCATGCCGTGGCCCCCGGTCACGTCGGTGGCGTTGCGGTTGGTGAAGGCGGTCAGGTCGCGGCCCAGCAGGTTGATGCGCTGCGCCACTTCGGGCACGTCGGGCGCGGTCTGCGTGTAGACGAGCATCTCGACCGGCGTGGCCCCGTTGCGGAACGAGGACATGAAGGAACTGCGGACCTCATAGGCCATGCCGATGAACAGCAGGGCCAGCACGACCACGCGCCAGGCGACGGCGGCGCCCATGCGGTTGGCCTGCCAGAAGGCGGCGCCGATCATCAGCACGGCGAACGCGGCGAGGATAATCGCCCGCAGCAGCGCCTGCTGGCCCTCGACCCCCGCGGCGCCCGCGCCGCCCACCGTGGTGAAGAAGGCTTGCAGCAGCGGCAGCAACAGGATGATCAGCAGGCCGAGGAACAGGCCGCCTTCGCGGAAGGTGGCGCCCCAGTCGGTGCGGCCCAGCAGGCGCCCGACCCCGGCGCCGGCCAGCAGCGCAAACGGGAAGGCGATCTGCATCAGCAGCCAGGGCATCTTCTCGCCGGCGATGGAGTAGGCCACCAGGGCGCCGAAGCCCCAGAAGGCCAGGAAGGCCAGGGTGTAGCCGGCCATGACCGCCGCCGAGGGCAGCGGCAGCCCGAAGGCATCGACCCCGTCGGCCAGGGCGGCGCCGGTGCGCAGGTTGCGCCCGCGGCCCATCGGCCGGCGGTCTTCTTCGCGCGTGGCGGCGTAGGCCTCTAGCGGGATGTCGGACGGCAGGCCGGCGTTGCCGCGCACCGTCTTGACGATCATGGCGATCAGGAAGGCGATGCTGCCGAAGATCGCCAGCGGCTCATAGACCGGGCCGAGCAGCAGCGCATAATAGTAGAGCGGCTGGTCGCCGCGGGCCTCGCCGTGCTGGCCCAGCCAGTACTGGAAGCCCTGGATGATGCCGCCCAGCCCGCGCGGGTCGGTCATCAGGTTGGTGTAAAAGACGACGTAGATGGCGACGAACACACCGAAGGCACCGAGCGCCGCCCAGCGTTGCTCGCGCAGGGCCGTAAACGCCGTACGCACCGGCTCGAACTGCATGCGCCGGTCGCGGTCGCCGGGCGCGCCCAGGTAGGTCAACCAGAGGGCCGAGCCGAGCACAAAGAGCCCGAAAATGCCCACGTTAATATAGATCAGCTCGTGGCTACAGACGGCGATACCCAGGCCCACGGCGCCCAGGTAGAGGAACTTGCCCTCGTGGGTGCGGATAAACCCGAGGATCGCCAGGAAGAGCATGAAGGTGCCGACCAGGGCGAACATATCATGCCGCAGCGACCGCGAGTAGTACATGATGCTGGGCGAGAAGGTGACGATGGTGGCGGCGGCCAGCGCGCCCATGCGCCCGATATAGGGCCGCATGAACCAGCACATGCCGATCAGGATCGTGCCGAAGAGCGCCGGCATGATCCGTGTGGTGGCGTCGGTCGCGCCGAACAGGAAGAAGCCCAGCGCCACAATGTTGTACAGGAACGGCCCGTGATAGGCCGGGTTGTACTGCCAGGGGTTGCCCTGCAAGAACTGGTACGAGTAGTAGGCGTGGATCGACTCGTCATGGTGCAGCGCGCGGCTCCCCAGATCCCAGAAGCGCGTGCCGATGACGGCCAGCATCAGCACCCCGAAATAGACAGCCTCCCAGTTAACCCGCGAGAGGTCGATCGCCTGGTCGAGGACCGACATGCGGGTCGTGGTGCGGCGGGTGATCGTGGATTCCAACAGAAACGTCTCCTTCTGATACGGCTGTTACGGCTGTTACGGCTTAATGCGAGAGTAAGCTGTCATAATTCGGCAGGTTCATGCCGGCCAGGTAGTTGTAGCGCGCGACCAGGTCTTTGCGCACAAAGACCGCCATGTCGGTCGAGCCGAGGGCCGCGTAGGGCTGGCGATAGATCAGGTACTTCCAGAGCTTGCCCTGCTCTTCCGGCGTGCGCAGCGTGTACAGAATCGTGTCGAGCGCGCCCTGGATCTGGCGCACGGGCGCCTTGATCTGCTTGCCCGCGGCGTCGAGCTTGTAGTTGGGCGAGCCGTCGTCCTTCACCGGCTTGGCCGGGTCGATCTCGTCCCATGTGTCGGGGACGAAGCGCCGGTAGGTGTCTTCGGGGAACCACCAGCGCATGGCGTACTTGGTGCCCACATAGTTGTCTAACTGCGGCGCCTGGCCCGATTGCGCCTTGTCGTACCACGCCGAGTCGACGACCAGCACGGCCACGTCCGGGGCGGGCGCGGTAGTCGGGCCGCCGGGGTTGAATTGCTTGTTCTTGTAGTCGCGCAGGTACCACTCCCACGGCCACGAGGTCTGGCTGTCGTACATGACCTTCAGGTCGCGGGTGCCGGTCTGGTCCACCGAGAGCCGGTCGATCGTGTCGGCGGCGCGGGTCACGTCGGGTGAGGTTTGCACGTAGACGGCCATTTCGCGGGCGTCCATGGCGTTGTAGAACGACAACTGGATGGCGGAGCGAATGCCGTAGATCGAGAAAATACAGAGCACGGCGACCAGGACGTAGCGCAGCACGCGCCCGCCGCCGACCAGGCTCCAGTACGCGGCGCTGAGCAAGAGCAACAGGGCCGGCCAGATGAGCAACTGCCACCAGTTCTCGTAGTCGTTGTTGACCACGCGGTGGGTGATGCTCATCGCCCAGAAGGCGCTGATCACCAGGAACAGGGCGACGAAGCTAAAGAACGGCACCCAGGAGGTCGGGCGGGTGAGCGCCGCCCAGGGCGAGGCCGGAACCGGCGTGCCGGCGCCATGGCGCCCGCCGTTGCGGGGCGCGTCCTCGGCCATCGGCTCGACATACATGTCGGCCCGGTAGCGACGGTTGCGAATCATGCTCTTGATCAACTGGCCCAGCCCCAGCGCGGCCAGGAAGGCCATGGGCTGCACCATGTGGATCATGAGCCAGGGCATCTTCTCGCCGGCCCAGCTATAGAGGCCGACGGTGCCGATGAACCACGTCGCCAGGAACAGCACCAGGAAGGGGCGGAACTCGGCGAAGTCCACCGGCTTGCCGACGTTCCAGCCGCTCGTCGCCCCGGCCACCACCGGCCCGCGCTCGCGCGGCTCGTAGCGGCGGGCCTGCAGCGCCCGGATGCCCTTGCCCGCGAAGTACAGCAGGCCGGTGAAGCTGAAGAAGATGATCAGCGGCTCGTAGACCGGGATGAGCAGGAAGTAGTAGAACCAGGGCTGGTCGCCGCGCCGCACATCTTGCTGGGCCAGCCAGTAGCCGATGGACCCGAACAGGCCGGTGCCGATGCCGTTGATGTTGGTGAACAGGCTCGTGTAGAGCGCCACGTAAATCAACGCGGCCAGGGCGGCGCCGGTGCCCAGCACAATCGGGTTGCGCAGCAGGTAGCCGGCGACGTAGGGCAGGGAGCCGGGCTGGTAGCGTTCCAGCAGGCCGGGCACCGCGGGCCGGACCACCGGGGCCGGGCGGGGCTTCAGCCGCCGCGGCTCGTCCACGACCGGTTCGCCTTCGTCGAAAGTTTCCTCGCCCTCGATCTCGCTTGCCGCGCCGTCTTCCGGCTCCCGGCTGTCGAGGACGACGGTGTCGCCGCCCTCGGCGTCGGCTTCGAGGTGGCCGTTGGTCTCCACGACCTCCAGTTCGTCGTCGTTCGGGGCGGGCATCTCGTTGTAGGCGGCCCGGCGGATGCGGTTGCTCTGGTCCCAGAGCAGGTAGCCCCACACGGCCAGCCATAGCACCGTGACCCCGGCCATGACC
>CBJNAR010000312.1:0-5406 GCA_966434075.1 uncultured bacterium | reverse complement strand
AGATTCGGGGCAAGGAGATCGCCATGATCTTCCAGGACCCGATGACCTCGCTCAATCCGGTGCTGACCATCAGCCGCCAGATCGGCGAAGCGCTGCAGCTCCATATGGGCATGGACCGGGCGGCGGCGCGCAAGCGGACGATCGAGTTGTTGAAGCTGGTCGGCATTCCCTCGGCGGCGGATCGCATCGACGACTACCCGCACCAGTTCTCCGGCGGTATGCGCCAGCGCGTGATGATCGCCATGGCCTTGAGTTGCAACCCCAAGCTGCTCATCGCCGACGAGCCGACCACCGCCCTCGACGTGACCATCCAGGCCCAGATCCTGGACCTGATCAAGCGCCTGAAGCGCGAGTTCGGCACGGCGGTGATGATGATCACCCACGACCTCGGCGTCGTGGCCGGGATGTGCGACCGGGTGCAAGTGATGTACGCCGGGCACCTGGTCGAGCAGGCCAGCGTGGAACAACTCTACGCCGACCCGCGCCACCCCTACACGCTGGGCCTGATCCGCTCGGTGCCGCGGCTCGACGAGGCGCGCAAAGAGCGGCTGGAGCCGATCCCCGGTCTGCCGCCCGACCTGGTCAACGTGCCGCCGGGTTGTCCCTTCTACCCGCGCTGTAGCTTCCATATGCCCGTGTGCCTGGAGCAGCGGCCCCTGTTGCGCCCGGTGGACGGCGCCCATACCGCGGCCTGCTGGGCCGACATTAAAGAGGCGGTGATGACGAATGCCAGCTAACGAACCGACGACGGACCGCGCCGCCACCGGCACGATGCGCAGCGCGCAAAGCACCGCGACTAGTGGGCCGTCGACCAACGGCACGGGGCCGGGGGCCGATACGATCCTGCGCGTCGAGGGCCTGAAGATGCACTTCCCGATCACGGACGGCATCATCCTGCAGCGCGAGGTCGGCAAAGTGCGCGCCGTGGACGGGCTGGACTTCACCGTGAAGCGCGGCGAAACACTCGGTCTGGTGGGCGAGTCCGGCTGCGGGAAGTCGACCACGGGCCGCGCTATCCTGCAGCTCTACCGCCCCAGCGCCGGGCACGTCTACTTCGAGGGCCAGGACCTGACCAAGATGAGCGGCGAACAACTCCGCCAGCAGCGCCGCCAGATGCAGATGATCTTCCAGGACCCCTATGCCTCGCTCAACCCGCGCATGACGGTCGGCTCCATCATCGGCGAGCCGCTGCAGGTCCACGGCATGGCGAAGGGCAAGGAACGGCAGGAGCGGGTGCAGGAGCTGCTGCGCGTCGTGGGCCTCAACGCCTACTATGTGAACCGCTACCCGCACGAGTTCTCCGGCGGGCAGCGCCAGCGCATCGGCATCGCCCGCGCCCTGGCCGTGAACCCCAAGTTCATCGTCGCCGACGAGCCGATCTCGGCCCTCGACGTGTCGATCCGCGCCCAGGTGATCAACCTGATGGAAGACCTGCAGGCCGAGTTCAACCTGACCTACCTGTTCATCGCCCACGACCTGTCGGTGGTGCGCCACATCTCCGACCGTGTGGCCGTGATGTATCTGGGCAAAATCGTGGAACTGGCCGAGCGCCACGATCTCTACCAGAACCCGCTGCACCCCTACACGAAGGCGCTGCTCTCCGCCGTGCCGATCCCCGACCCGATCGCCGAGGCAAAGCGCGAGCGCATCATCCTGCAAGGCGACGTGCCCAGCCCGATCAATCCGCCGTCAGGCTGCCGGTTCCACACCCGCTGCCCCATCGCCATCGCCGCCTGCTCGGAGGTCGACCCGCCCTTCGAGGAGAAAGCCCCCGGCCACTGGGCGGCCTGCATCCGAGTCTAGCCCGCGGTTTCTCAGCAGAGTATGGGGCGGTCCGGCATTAGGTGCGGACCGCCCCTCTTTTGTTCGGAGTGCGCTCCGCCATCCGGCAAATGCACGACTCGCTCGCGGCAAGCTGCTGAGTACCGCGGCTCACTTTCCTTCATGCGTAGCTGCGCGATTTATCGCGCCGTACTCGTTTATCGTTAGCGCATCGGGTTTCCGAACCGCGTCTCTAATATACAAGGGGAGCAAGCCATATGCCGGAAGGCAAGAGCATACCGCCATTTGACCCCACCCTATTGCCCACATTCCAGCAGTACAAGCAAGACCACCAGGCATGGCTGCCGGACCTGGATGCCTGGGACTATTTGAACCTGCGCGGCGCCGATTTCGACCTCACGGCAGCCTTTAGCAAGCTCTTCTGGCCCGATTTTGTCGAAGTGGATGGCTGCGTGCTGCTGGCCCGGCGTTACGATCCCCAGAATTTCGCTGAGTGGCAAGCGCGGTATCCCGATAATCCACGCGCCGTCGAAGTGATGCTCAACCACTTCCATATCCACGACCTGTATCCCGGCATCTCGGCCGGTCCGGTTTCGTCCTTGCCGCTGTTGGAGTATCTGGCCCAGGTGCTGATGGTCTGCTGGAAGCACGCCCTGCTCGAACTGTTCCCCGACAAGCACTTCACCTTCTCGTATCTAACCGCGCCGGAAGTACCAAGTCCTGAAATCAGCTTTTACCAGGCCGAGTAGTCTCTGAGACCTGTCATTCTGAGCGCAGCGAAGAATCTCCGTCTCGTTTAGGGAAACGACGAGACTCTTCGCTGCGCTCAGAGTGACAAGGCACCAGGGCCGGTCATTCTGAGCAGCGCACCGGCCACGGGGCCGCAATGTCCCGCCGCGCCTACGTCTTTCGACCGATTGATCCCGCCGCGCCCCGTGTGGTATCATGAGCCAAGCCCCCCGCAGAGGGGGGACGCTTGAAAGGATTCCGTCTGATGCCACGCTCCGCCTACATCGGGAAAGATACGTTCGATCGGACCGCCACGGGAGAGCTGTGCCCAGTCGGCGGTTGACATAACTACCAACACATCAAGTTGGGGAGACGCCGGGGGCCAGCAGCGGCCCGCGGTTTTTTGTTGCCTCCAGCTTGACGCTCCCCGGCGCGCTGTGCTACATTACCCCCGCCTGTTGCTGTGTCCCAGCCGTTTCCCGGAAAGGGAACCATCGCAATGTTGCTGCTAAATCTCGATCACGTCGCTAAATTCTACGGCACCCGGCCCATCTTCGAGGATCTGTCCTGGCAGATCCAGGAAGGGGACCGGGTGGGCCTGGTGGGGCCGAACGGCGCGGGCAAGTCGAGCCTGCTGCGGATGATCGCGGGGCTGGAATCGGTGGACGGCGGGCAGATGGTGGCCCGCAAGGGGCTGCGCATCTGTATGCTGCCGCAGGATGTGCCGGCGCCGCCGGGCAGCACCCCGCGCAGCACGGCGCTGGAGGCGCGGCCCGACATCGCCGCCCTGGAGGCCGAACTGGCCGCCGTCGAAGCCGCCTTCGTCGATCCCGCCACGCTGGACGACCCCGACCGCTGGGACACGCTGGTGGAGACGCAAAGCCGCCTGCTGGAGCGGCACGAAGCGGCGGGCGGGCTGCGCCTGGCGAATGAAGTCACCGGCCTGCTCAAGCGCCTCGGCTTCAGCGCGGAGGAGATGGACGAGCCGCTGGACGCCATGAGCGGCGGGCAGCGCAAACTGGCCTACCTGGCGGGCTGCCTGCTCGGCAACCCCGATCTGCTGCTGCTGGACGAGCCGGACAACCACCTCGACCTGGAGGGCAAGGCCTTTCTCGAAGGCGTGGTGCGCGAGTACGCGGGCGCCGTGGTCATCATCTCGCACGACCGTTACCTGCTCGACAACACCGTTTCATCCATCGCCGAGATGGCCGACGGGCGGCTGACCCTGTTCGAGGGCAACTACTCATCCTACGCCGTGCAAAAAGAACTGGCTCTGGCCCGCCAGCAAGAGCTCTACGTCGCCCAGCAGAAGGAGATCAAGCGGCTCGAAGAGGCCGTGGCCCGCTTCAAGCTCTGGGCCAGCATGGTGATTGACGAGCGGCACATCAAGCAGGCGCGCAACAAGCAGCGGCAGATCGACTCGATGGACAAGGTCGAACGCCCGGTGCTGGAGCGGCGTAAGATGGGGCTGCAACTGCGGCCCAGCGTGCGTGGCGGGCAGAAGGTGATCGAACTGCGCGGCGTGGGCAAGACCTTCCCGGCCAACGGGCACGGCCCGGTCACGGTGCTGCGCCACGCCGAGGGCCTGGTGCGCGCGGGCGAGCGGGTGGGCATCGTCGGCCCCAACGGCGCGGGCAAGTCGGTGCTGTTCCGCCTGATCCTGGGCCAGGAGGCGCCCACCAGCGGCGAGGTCTGGATCGGCCCCAGCATCAAGGTGGCCTACTACTCGCAGGAGCACCAGACACTGAACATGGACCAGACGCCGCTGGAGATGCTGCGCGAGGCCCAGCCGATGTACGAGCAGCAGGCGATCGGCTTCCTGGGGCGCTTCCTGTTCACCTACGAGCAGTGCCGCCGGCCCATTCGCACCATGAGCGGCGGCGAGAAAGCCCGCCTGCAACTGGCCCGGCTGATGCTGTCAGGCGCCAACTGCCTGCTGCTGGACGAGCCGACCAATAACCTCGACATCCTCTCCGCCGAAGTGCTGGAGCGCGCGCTGGAAGACTACACCGGGGCCGTGGTCGTCATCTCGCACGACCGCTACTTCCTGGACCACGTGGTGGACCGCATCTGGGCGCTGGAGGACGGGCGGCTGCACGAATACCTGGGGGGCTGGAGCGCCTATGCCGAAGCCCGTGCCTAGCCGGCCCCTGCGCCTGGCCTTCATCGCGCCGTTCGGGCTGCGGCCCAAGGGCACGGCCAGTGCGCGGGCCTTGCCGCTGGCCCAGGCGCTCGTCGCCCGCGGCCACCAGGTGCGCCTGGTCGTGCCGCCGTGGGACGATCCGAGCGCGCCGCCGGAGGGGCGCGTCTCGTGCCTGGGCGGCGTCGAGGTGGTCGAGCTACCGGCGCCCCGGCCCGGCGTGCCCGGCGCCGGGGTGATCGGCTGGCCTACCGCGCTGGTGCGCGAGGCGCTGCGCGGGCGGCCCGACGTGGTCCACGTCTTCAAGCCCAAGGCCTACGCCGGGTTCGCCGCGCTGGGCCTGGCGGCGCTGCGCCGGCCCTGGGTGCTCGACACCGACGACTGGGAGGGCCGGGGCGGCTGGAACGCGCTCAACCGCTACCCGGCGCCGCAGCGCGCCCTGTTCCAATGGCAGGAGACCACGCTGCCGCACCTGGCCGGGGCGGCCACCGTGGCGAGCCGCACCCTGGAGACGCAGCTCTGGGGCTTCGGCGTGCCGCGCGGGCGGGTCTTCTACCTGCCCAACGGCGTGGATCACGCCAAGTACGACCCCTGGCTGGCCGCCGCTGCGGACCCCGCCGCCGTTGAGCGGGTGCGCGGCCTGTACGGCTTGCCCCCGGCCACGCCGGACAACCCGCTGCTGCTGCTCTGGACGCGCTTCGTCGAGTTCCCCGTCGAGTGGCCGCTGCGGGTGCTGGAGACCCTGGCGCCACGCT
>CBJNAR010000311.1:0-5426 GCA_966434075.1 uncultured bacterium | reverse complement strand
GCTGCCGGGCCCATATGTATACGGTCTGCTGTGCGTGTTGATTCGGGTACCCCGCCACGTGCGCCAGGGCCACGGGACGGGCACTAAGGGGGTTGCATATCCATGAGCCGGCACCCATCCGATCCGTCTATCCCCACCCCCGCGGCCACTACCGCCGCCCACCCTGCTGATAGCCACGCCCACGGGCACGACGGTCATGACGACCACGCCCACGGGCACGACGGTCATGACGACCACGGCCATGGGCACGACGACCATGACCATGATCACGCCCATGATCACAACGAGAGCCTGGCCGCGCGGTTGCTGGCGCTGGTGGGCATCGGCCACGGGCATAGCCACGGCGCGGTCCAGATCGACCCGGCGCTCGAAGGCAGCACCGAAGGCATCCAGGCCATCCGCCTGAGCCTGCTGATCCTCGGCGCTACCGCCGTGGTCCAGGCGATCATCGCCCTGCTGAGCGGCAGCGCCGGCCTGCTCGCCGACACGATCCACAACGGCGCCGATGCCCTCACCGCCCTGCCCCTGTGGATCGCCTTCACCCTGACCCGCCGGCCCCCCAATCGCCGGTTCACCTACGGCTACGACCGGGCCGAAGACGTGGCCGGCGTCGCCATCGTGCTGATCATCTTCGTCAGCGCCGGGGTGGCCCTCTGGGAGTCGGTGGACAAGCTGATCCACCCGGTGCCGCTGACCAACGTCTGGTGGGTGATCGCGGCGGCTGCGGGCGGCTTCGCGGGCAACGAGTGGGTGGCCAATATTCGCACGCGCACGGGAGAACGCATCGGCAGCGCGGCCCTCGTCGCCGACGGGCAGCACGCCCGCGCCGACGGCCTGACCTCGCTGGCCGTGCTGGTCGGCGCCGCCGGGGCGCTGCTCGGCTTCCCCATCCTCGACCCGCTGGTCGGCCTGCTGATCACGGTGGCGATCCTGGTCATCGGCAAGGACGCCGGGCAGGCCATCCTCTACCGCCTGATGGACGCCGTCGATCCCGAACTGGTCGACCAGGTGGAGCATGAAGCCGCGCATGTGGCGGGCGTGCGCGCCACGCACGATGTGCGGATTCGCTGGCATGGGCACCGGCTGATCGCCGAACTGCATGCGGATGTCGATCCCGCCCTTTCCACCGTGGACAGCCACGAGATTGGCGAGCAGGTGCGCCACGCCCTGCTGCACAAGATCGCCGGCCTGAGCGAGGTCCTGGTGCATATCGACCCCGCCGGGCACGCGCCCGAGTATTATCACCAGACCACCTGGCATCACCGGCGCCCCACCGGGGGAACCGCGCCCCCGCAGGCGCACACCCACTAACGGCGGGCACGCCGGGATGATAGCGCAGGCGCGGCAGGGAAAACAATGGCCGACCGGCCCCACGCGAACCGCGAATCAGGGCGGTTGGTCCCTTACACATGTGTGCTGGGCTGCGAACTGAATTGACACGATCCCGCCGATGCGGTATAGTTAATAGAAGCGATGCCTGGGCGGGAGGCTGCTATAGTTGTTTGCCGGGAGTCGGAGACTCCCGCATTTTTTCCCCCGCCACCGGGTCCACAATATCATTGAAATAACAAGGAGGTGCGCCATGGCTGAGCAGCAAACCGACACGGCTGCCTATGATGTGCGCCTCATCACGGACGGCGCCAACGGCGGGACCGTTCCTGCACCGGCGCGGAATGACCCTACGAAACGCGAACCGCCGCCCTCGGCGCTGGCCCTGCGGCCTCAGTCGTCCGCCACCCGGCACCCCACGCTGGAAACCCTGCTGAAGCTGGTCCGCCAGTACTCCCAGCCGAAAGATGAGGATCTGGAGGCGATTGAGCGGGCCTACCACTTCGCGGCGCGCGCGCACGAGCAGCAGAAGCGCCAGAGCGGCGAACCCTATATCCTCCATCCCCTGGCCGCCGCCATTATCCTGGCCGAGATGCGCCTGGTCGACCCGGAAACGCTGCAGGCAGCGCTGTTGCACGACGTGCTGGAGGACAACCCGGACATCAGCAAGGCGATGATCCAGGAGGAATTCGGCGAAGGAGTTGCGCGCCTGGTCGACAGCGTCACCAAACTGAGCACGCTGCCCAAAACGGCGCTGTTTGAGGACCCGGAGCGGCGGGAGAACGCGAAGAAACAAGAGCAGGCCGAAACCCTCCGCAAGATGCTCATGGCGATGTTTGACGATATGCGGGTGGTGCTGATTAAGCTGGCCGACCGCCTCCACAACATGCGCACCCTCGACTGTACCCCGCCCGACAAGCAACGGCGCATCGCCACCCAAACACTCGAGATTTACGCACCCCTCGCAAACCGCCTCGGCATCTGGCAGATCAAAAGTGAACTCGAAGACCTCGCTTTCTTCTACCTCGAACCTGAAAAATACCGGGACCTCGTCGCGCAAGTCCAGGAACGCAAAGATTCGAGTACCCGCTACATCCAGCGGGTGATCTTCCATCTGGAACGCGCCTTGAAAGAGGCAGGCATCGAGTGCGAAATCAAGGGCCGGACCAAGCACATCTATTCGCTGTATCAGAAGATGCTGCGCAAGAACCGGCCATCCGATCGCATTTACGATCTGCTCGCGGTGCGCATCATCGTCAACGAGATCCAGGACTGCTACGCGGCGCTGGGCGTCATCCATACGCTCTGGCCGCCGATCTTCGGGGAGTTCGACGATTATATCGCCGTGCCCAAAGAGAGCATGTACCAGTCTTTACATACCGCCGTCTGGGCGTTCGACAACAAGCCGCTCGAAATCCAGATCCGCACACACAAAATGCACGAGACGGCCGAGTTCGGCATCGCGGCCCACTGGCGCTACAAGGAAGGCCAGCGCGCCGCCCGCCGCGACCGCGAATACGAGACGAAGATCGCCAGCCTGCGGCGCCAAATGGACTGGCGGCACGATATCGAGGACGCGCAGGAGTTTGTCGAGTCGCTGCATTCGGATATTTTGCAGGACCACATCTACGTCTACACACCGAAGGGCGATCTCATCGAGTTACCGGCGGGTGCCACGCCCATCGACTTCGCCTTCCGCATCCATACCGAGCTGGGCTACCAGTGCAGCGGGGCCACCGCCAACGGCAAGATCATCACCCTCGACACGCCGCTAAAGAACGGCGACATGGTCAAGGTGATCAAGGACCCGCGGCGCAAGGGCCCCAGCCGCGACTGGATCCAGTCGGGGCGGCGCTATGCCGTCACGGCCAACGCGCGGCAGAAGATCAGCCAGTGGTTCCGCAAGCAGGCCCGCGACGAGAACATCGCCCAGGGTCGCGAGATCCTGGAGGCGGAGCTGAAAAAGCTCAGCATGCACGATGTGCCGCTGGGCGACATCATGCACCTGTTCCCGCGCTATGAATCGCTCGACAAACTGCTGGAGGCGATCGGCAATACCGATGTTAGCCCGGCGGCCATCGCGGCCAAACTGACCCCGCTGCGCAGCGTGGCGCCCACCACGCCGGTGCAGTTCCCCAGCCAGGACGCCACCAACCTGCCGTCGCTGGAACTGGGCGGCGCGACGAACCTGCTCAGCACCATCGCGCGCTGCTGCCGGCCCATGCCCGGCGACGAGATCATGGGCTACACCACCCGCGGCCGCGGCATCACGGTCCACCGGGCCGATTGCCACAACATCGTCAACCTCAAAGAAGCGGACCGGGCCCGCCTGGTGCGTGTGGGCTGGAGCGGCCTCAAGGGCGAGCGCTATCTCGCGCGCGTACGCATCGAGGGCCTCGACCGGGTCGGCATGTTGCGCGATATCACCACCATCGTGGCCGACGAAAAGGTCAACATGGGCGAGATCCACACCACGTCCAACAAGGGCGGCGGCACGCAGCAGATCCTGGCGACCCTGGAGGTAACGGGCATCGACCAATTACTGCGCCTCATGAACCGCCTGGAGAGCATCAGCGGGGTTTACGAAGTGCGCCGGGATGTGCCGGGCGAGAAACCCCCCCGCCCGAATTAACACTAGAGGAGAACCTTAGATTGACGCCACCGAGTCCCATTATTGCCACTATTGGTCCTATCGCGATCCGCTGGTACAGCGTCATGATCGTGCTGGGCGCGTTGATGGCCGCCTGGATCGCCACGCGGGAGGCCCGCCGCCGCGGGCAAGACTCCGAGCAGATCTGGCAGATGCTGCCGATCGTGCTGATCTTCGGCATCATCGGCGCCCGCCTGGGCTGGGTGCTGGTCAGCCTGAAGGAGATCCAGGCCAAGGGCTGGGAGCACATCTTCTTCACCTTCGAGGGCGGCCTGAGTATCCAGGGCGCGCTCATCGGCGGCCTGCTGGCGGTGATCATCTACACGCGCCGGCACAAGCTCGACTTTTTTGAATGGACCGATATCATCATCCCCGGTGTGGCGCTGGCCCAGGCCATCGGGCGCTGGGGGAATTACTTCAACCAGGAACTCTTCGGCGCGCCCTGCGACCAGCCCTGGTGTATCCCGATCAGCAACGAAGTGCTGGCGAGCGACCCGAAGTACGCCGCCTATGTGGGCAAATACACCCATTTCGCCCCCACCTTCGCCTATGAGATGATCTGGGACCTGCTCAACTTCGGCTTGCTGATGTGGCTGGGTCGCCAGCGGCGCATGGAACTGCGCACCGGCGACCTGTTCTGGATCTACGGCATCTTCTACTCGATCGGGCGCTTCTTCATCGAAGAGATCCGCCTCGACAGCGCCATGATCGGCGGGATCAAAGCGCCGGAGATCTTTGCTTTGATCACCATCGTGGTCTGCTGGGGCGCCCTGATCTGGCGGCACCGCCCGGCCTCCACCGCGCCGGTGGCGGTGGTCGCCGTGGATGACGACGAGGAGATCGAGGCCGCGCCGGACACCGAGTGGGACGAGGAAGCCGGCGGCGAGCCGGTCGTCGAGGGCGAGTCTTATGAGGTGGACGAGGACGAAGCCGGGGAGCCGGTCGAGCCGGTGCCGCATCCGCACCCGGTGGTGGCGCAAACCGCCACCGGCGATGAGCCGGATCGCGAAGCGCCCAGCCCGCGTCCGCCCCGGCCCCAACCCGCCGACCAGTAAGCCGGCGCATTCCGCAACCCGCCTCCTGCCATGGGGGGCGGGTTTTTTACGGCCTTAGCCGGCGTGCCGGTTTGAAACCGGACCCTACATCCCTTGCATGAAGCCCATCGGGTGTAATTAGCCCGCATCCCCTCGCTCTTGTCACTCTGAGCGCAGCGAAGAGTCTCGTCTTTCGAGCGACGCGACGGAGATTCTTCGCTGCGCTCAGAATGACAAGGCGGCGGGAGTGGCTATGCAGAATGACAGGGCGCCTGTGACGGATCACAGCGCATAAAAGCGCCCCTGACGGGTGCGTACCGGGTCAGGGGCGGCAGGATGGCCGGAATAGCGGCGGCGCCTACTGGATCAGCTTCAGATCGCCGGTCAGGTCTTGCTCTTGCAGCGCGCCGATC
>CBJNAR010000310.1:0-5426 GCA_966434075.1 uncultured bacterium | reverse complement strand
TCAGCGGGCGAAGCCGAGGCCGCGCTCGCGCATACTGAGCCATTTGTGGCCGATGACCAGGTGATCGAGCACCTCGATGTCGAGCAGCTTGCCGGCGGCGACGATCTGTTCGGTCACTTCGACATCCTGGCGCGAGGGCGTGGGATCGCCGCTGGGGTGGTTGTGGGCGACCAGGATGGCCGTCGCGTTGGCGCGCACCGGCTCCTTGAACACCTCGGCCACGCGCACCAGGCTGCTGTTGACGCTGCCGCGATGCACGTCGACCATCTTCATCACCTGGTGCTTGGTGTTCAGGATCACCACGCGCAGCACTTCCTGCTCGAAGGCGCGCATCTCGACGACGAGCAGGTCGCCGATCTGCTGGGGGCCGTTAATCGTCAGCCGGGCGCCCGGCTCGGCCAGCAGCAGGCGGCGACCGATCTCCAGCGCGGCCAGCAACTGGCAGGCTTTGGCCTCGCCCAGCCCATGGACCGCGCACAGCGTCGAGACCGAGGCGCGGCTCAGGCCGGTGATGCCGCCGAACTCGCGCAGCAGCCGCCGGGCCAGGTCGATGGCCGTTTCACCCTGGCTGCCCACGCGCAGCAGGATCGCCAGCAACTCGGCCTCGCTGAGCGCCCCGGCCCCCAGGTGGACCAGTTTTTCACGCGGCCGGTCGTCGCTGGGCAGTTCCTTGATCGTGGTGTGTGACCGGGCGGGCCCCGGCGCCGTCTCAGTATGTGTGGTCACGGTGCCGTCCGGCTCGTAGAGCGTCACCGCGGTGAGCGGGCGCTTGCGGCGGGGCGGCGGGGCCGGATAGAGTTGGTCGGACATGCGCGGGGCCACGTTCCTCTCTTGGGCAGGGTTGGCCGTATTATAGCACAGGCCGCCGGATCTGGTATAATAGACGGGTTCGTGGCCTATAGGACCTGCGGTAGCCCGAATTTCCTATTGACAGGTGGGACATTCGGGGCTACGATAAGACCAGGCATAAACCTTTGGCCCAACAGGGACGTGTAATGCACTCCCACCGGCGCGGGCGCGCGCCACAACTGCTTATGAGCGGCAAGCACAGAACACCGGGGGGTCGCAGATCGCCCGGCCCGGCAGGCCCCTCGTAAAGGACCTGGGTGATGCAGGACACGCCAAAACGGGTTTTATCACAGCCGGGGATCAGTGTGGTCCTGAGCGCGCTGGCCCTGGGCATCCTGGGGGCGGGCTGGACCGCGATCCCCATCAGCGACTCCTATATCGGGGGCGCCGCCACCTCGCTGGTTGCCCTGCTGCTGGTCGCCGCCATCATCCTGACCTCGCAGTTCCCCATCCATATCCGCTACTATCAGAAAATCGACATCAGCAGCCTGGTGCTCTATCTGATCGCGGTGTTGCTGCCGCCGCCGCTGGCGGCCACCACGGCGGGCCTTGGCGTGCTCACGTCGGAGCTGGCGCTGCGGGCGCGCCGTGGCACCTACCTCAGCGACATCGTCACCCTGGCGTCGCGCTGGGTGATCATCGTGCTAATCGGCAGCCTGGTCGCCAGCCTGCCGGTGGGCAGCGGCCCGGCCCACCTCGCCGTCCTGGCCCTCGCCGGGGGTATCCTCTGGATCGGCGACATCCTGACGCTGCCGTTTGTGCTGGCGCCGATCAGCGGGGAATCGTACGGCCAGATCGTGAAGGCCGCCATCGCCGACTCCGGCCCCGCCGAAGCGGCGCAGTATATCCTGGGCCTGCTGGGCGCGCTGGCCGCCATGCAGCACATCTGGGCGCTGGCGCTGCTGGCGGTGCCCGGCACCCTGGTCTATCTGGCCTTCAAGAGCGCCAAGGAAATGCACGACGGCACACGCCAATTGCTCGAAAGCCTGGCCGATACCGTCGATCTGCGCGACCCCTACACCGGCGGCCACTCCCGCCGCGTCACGGAACTCACGGAGGGCATCCTGCGCGAACTGGATATGCAAGGGGCCGGCGCCGAACTGATCATCGCCGCCGCCCGTGTCCACGACATCGGCAAGATCGGTATTCCCGACCGGGTGTTGAACAAGCCCGGCATGCTGACCGCCGAGGAACGGGCGATCATGGAGACGCATCCCGAGCGCGGGGCGGAGCTGCTGCGGCGCTACCCCGACTTCGCCCAGGGCGTCGAGATCGTGCGCCATCACCACGAGCGCTGGGACGGCGCCGGCTATCCGCACCGGCTCAAGGGCACCGACATCCCCCTCGGCGCCCGCATCGTGGCCGTGGCCGACAGCTTCGACGCCATGACCAGCGACCGGCCCTACCGGCCCGCCCTGCCGGTGCGCAAAGCCGTCGAGATCCTGCGCACCGGGCGCGGCGAACAATGGGACGCCGTGATCGTCGACGCCTTCCTGCGTAGCATCCGCCCGCAAATCGAGCAGGCCGGCCCGTCCCACCTGCGTCTGGTCGAGAATACCGAGGACGCAAGCGAGCCGGCTATCGTCAAGGTCCGCGCCTGACGGCTCACGGCGAGCTCTACTGAGATAAACCCCTGGCACAGGCAAAATTCGTACCAAAGTATCAACATTACCTATTGACAAACCTTTGGTAAGGTCGTATAATCACGCTGGGTAGGGTACTACCCCCGCCGAAGCGTTCCGCCCACCCCGGATCGCGCCTAATCTAAGCCCGAATTTGGTCAGGGCGCCAGGCTTCGCCGGTTGGGACAACCTCACGCACCATTTCTCAATCGCACCACAACTCTATAGGTTTCGGTAAGGGCATCGCCGGACTGACCGCACCGCAGCCGGCCTGGGGAAAGTTATGCCCTAAAACTGAATCGGCCCCGCACAGGCGCCGCCGGTCCGATCGCACCCCGGACCGGGGCTGGGACGTTTATGGCCGAAATTTAGCGGCCAACCTGCACAGGAGGAGTTGCAGTCCATGTTTTCCCTCACCCTACCGCGCCGCATGAGCGCCCTCATCACCGCCACCTGCCTCGTGCCCCTGCTGATCGCCGGCTTTATGACCAGCCAACCGGCCTATGCCGATAGCCCGCCCCCGCCCAACCCCAACCGGATCATCATCTGCCGGACCGATCCCATCGTGTTCCTGTCGGACGGCACGCGGGTCAAGATGACGGCGGAGATCGGCACCGCCGCGCAAAACGTGGAGGGCATCGTCTATACCCTGCACGCGCCGGTGGGCACCAGCGTCGTGCGGATCGTCTATACGGGAGCGCAGGTGCCCGAAACCGTCGACTTCTACGCCGACCGGGCCGCGGGCACCTATGATACCGACACCGTCGTCTCCGTCACGCGCAACAGCGCCCAGAGCGCCGCCGGCGTAACGGCCAGCACCGTGGTCAATGGCCGCTATCGGGGATCGGCGACGGGCAGCGCCGGGGACCATCTGCTGGTGCATATTCAGGAGTGATCAGGCCTCGTACGCGCATTCGATAATCCCGCGGGCGGCGGCGCGATCTCAGGGGGGAGAATCGCGCCGCCGGCCCGCGAACCCTGAAGGAGTCCCTTCATGCAATCCCCTTCCGTCCGTCTCCTCAGGCAACCGCGCGTGGGCGCGTTGACGAGCGTGCCGGCTCTGGCGGCTCTCGCCGTCCTCTGGGATCAGGCCACCCCCGACGGGGCTGGGGCGGGGAGTGCCGCGATCACGCTGCTGGCCGTGATCCTGGCGGCGGGCGTGGTGCTCGGCGCGCAGTTCCCCATTCATGTGCGCCCTTCGCAGAAAATGGGTATGGACAGCGTGGCGCTGTTTCTCACGGCGGTGTTGCTGCCGCCGCCGCTGGCCGCGGTCACAGCAGGCGTCGGCGTGCTGACCGCCGAGCTGATCTCGCGTGGACGGCGCGGCGTCACTTACAGCGACATCGCCACGACAACCGCGCGCTGGGTGCTGATCACCCTGCTGACGGCGGAGCTGGTGCATTGGCAAAGCGGGGATGAGGCCTTCAACCTGCTCTTGCTCGCCACCGGCGCCGGGCTGATGTGGATCGGCGATGTGCTGACGCTGCCGCTGCTGCTCACGCCAATCACCGGCGAAGCCGCGGGCCGGGTCATTGTCGAAACCGTCCGCGCCGCGGGCGCAACCGAAGGCGCCCAGTATCTGCTGGGCCTGCTGGGCGCCCTGGCCGCCACCCAGCAAATCGGGGCGCTGGCGCTGCTGGCGGTGCCGGTCGCGCTGGTCTATCTAGCCTTCAAGAGCGCCAGGGAAATGCACGACGGCACGCGCCAACTGCTCGAAAGCCTGGCCGACACCGTCGATCTACGCGACCCCTACACCGGTGGCCACTCCCGCCGCGTCGCCGGCCTCACCGCCGGGATGCTGCGGGAACTGCAAATCGAGGGCGCGACGGCGGCGACCATCATCGCCGCGGCGCGCGTCCACGACATCGGCAAGATCGGCGTGCCCGACCAGGTGCTGCACAAGCCCGGCGTGCTGACCGCCGAGGAACGCGCGATCATGGAGACGCACCCGGAACAGGGCGCGGACCTGCTGCGGCGCTACCCCGACTTCGCGCAAGGGGGCGAGATCGTGCGCCATCACCACGAGCGCTGGGACGGCACCGGCTACCCGCACCGGCTCAAGGGCACCGACATCCCGTTCGGGGCGCGCGTGGTCGCCGTGGCCGACAGCTTCGACGCCATGACCAGCGACCGGCCTTACCGCCGGGCCCTGCTGGTGCGCAAGGCCGCCGAGATCCTGCGCGCGGGCCGCGGCACCCAGTGGGACCCGGTCGCCGTGGATGCCTTCCTGCGCAGCATCGGCGACCGGTTGGAGCGGCCCGCCCCGCTCTTGCTGAAGGTGGGTGCCGAGACCCCGGAGCCGGAACCCGTCATCGCCGCCCGCGCCTGATGGCCTCGCGGGCCAATACCCACCGAACACAACGCCCCGCCGACCGTAGAGGTCGGCGGGGCGTGCTTTTATATCCGTGATTCCGGCGTGCCTACCGGGCGGGCACCGGCGGCGGTTCGAGCAGGTGCAGCGGTTGCGGCGGCACGTCCGGATAGAAGCTGTCGATGATCGCCGCCGCCTGGCGGAGGTAATCGACCCAGAGGAGATCGGCGCCCGCAGCGCGCAGGGCGGCGAGGTCAAAGGGCCGGTGCGGCGGCAGCGGCCAGCCGGCCAGCACCCCGGCCAGCGTCTCGGCGCCGGTCGCCGTGGCGAGGCCATCGAGCCGGTCGTAGACGTTGAGCACGTAGCTGAAATATTCGCGCAGCGTAAAGCGGACGCCGGGCCGGGCGCTGACGCGGGCATTCCAGCGGGTGACGACGGCCTGATAGATATCGAACTGCATGTGCACGCGCTGCAACGTGGCGCGCCAGCGGGGGCGTTGCGGTTCGCGGACCGGCCAGGAGTCGGGCGGACAGAGCGTCTGCTTGCCCTGGAAGACGACGCCACTCCACATCGACATGGGATAGGCCTGGCAGACCAGCGGGCGATCGGCGTAGATGCCGCAGCGGACATTGCCGTCGGCCAGG
>CBJNAR010000309.1:0-5445 GCA_966434075.1 uncultured bacterium | reverse complement strand
CTCCTTTCAGAATGCAAACAATATCAGCCGCCACCTGGCAGCGCGAGCATCCTACCACAAGCGCCCCACGCTGTCAACACCATAAGGTACGGAAATTGCTATTCCAACGTTACAAAATATTTGGACCTGCGGCCGGCGTTCGGGGAGGAAATACAGCGTCATGGATTCCGATACCCCTAATCCATTGCAGCCGGCCACGCCGCAGGAAGCCCGCCACGACATCCGCACGCACCAGCGCGGGCTGTTTCGGGGGCAATTCGTCATCGGCCTGGGGCTGATCCTCCTCGTCCTGTTCGGCGCCGTCACCGCGGCGGTGCTCTTTTTGGACCCCCTCTCCCTCGATGTGCCGATTACCCGCGAAGTGCAGGAGTTGCAATTCGGGCCGGCCGATGCGCTACTGGTGGCCGTGAGTGCGCCCGGCTTCGCGCCCTGGAACTTCGTCTTCCCCGTCGTCCTGGCGCTGGGCATCGCCCTGACCAAACGGATCGCCGAGGCCGGGTTCTTACTGCTGGCCTCCCTTGCTACAATGCTTGAAGAGGTAGTGAAGTTTCTCGTCCACCGCGCCCGGCCCAGCGCCGATCTGGTGCAGGTGTTCCAGCACCTCAGCAGCTACAGCTTTCCCAGCGGCCATGTCACGCAGTACACGCTGGTGTTCGGTTTCTGCTTCTACCTGGCCTTTACGCTGATGAAGAAGGGACCGTGGCGCACACTCTGCCTGGTGCTGAGCGGGGCGATGGTGGTGCTGGTCGGGCCGTCGCGGATCTGGATGGGCCAGCACTGGGCCAGCGACGTGCTGGGCGGCTACACGCTGGGCTTTGGGCTGCTGCTGATCATCATCTGGCTCTACCGTACCTGGGAGGCGCGCCAGGTCCAACGCCAGGCCGCCAACTTGCCCTCGGCGGATCAACCTGCTATAATGAGGCCGACCACGCAGAAGTGACGTCTGCGCTTGTCCAGCCAATTATCGCCAGGAGACCTCGGTGTTCCCGCCCCAGGCGCTTCGACCACCCTACCAGCCTATGCTCATAATCCGTCGCGCGCTCTATTTTGTACTGGCACTGACCGTTCTGGCGCTTTCCGGGCCTGTCGCGCTGGCCGCCACGCCCACCCCCACGCCGGCGCCCGCGCAGGCCGATCTGCCCAAGGTGACGGCCCGCGCCGCCATCGTCGTCGAATACCCGTCCGGGCGCATCCTGTACGCCAAGAACCCGCACCAGCGCTTGCCCATGGCGAGCACCACCAAGACGATGACCGCCTTGCTGGCGCTGCAACGGGTGTCGCTCACCGATGTGGTCACGGCCACGGCGAGTGATCTGGTCGGCGAGTCGAGTATGGGCCTGGTGGAAGGCGAACAGCGTACGGTGAGCGATCTGCTGTACGGGTTGCTGTTGCCGTCGGGCAACGACGCCGCCGAGGCCCTGGCCCGCCACGTCGGCGAGGGACTGAAGGAACCCGCGGACGCGGGTCCGGTGGGCCGCTTCGTCGCACTCATGAACCAGCAGGCGCAGCAAATGGGCCTGGCCGACACCCACTTCATGAACCCGCACGGCCTGGACGATACCGGCCACTACAGCTCGGTCTACGACCTGGCAAGCATCGCCTGGTACGACCTGCACAATCCCACGTTCAACGAAATCGTCCACCAGGTCTACCACACGGTGCCGGGCCACCCGCTCAAGAACACCAACGAACTGCTGACCAGCTACGACGGCGCCGACGGGGTCAAGACGGGGCTGACCGACAACGCGGGCAACTGCCTGGTGGCCTCGGCCACGCGCGACGGGCGCCGGCTGATCTCGGTGGTGCTGCACGCCTCGCCGTTCGCCGTGCCCGATACCGAGGTGCTGCTCGACTACGGCTTCGCTCAGCCGCCCGCCCCCGACACGACCGAGACGCTCACGATAGCCCGCCGCGCCCAACTGCTGTGGTACCTGGCCGACGCCGTGCCCACCGCGTTGCCCACGCCGCGGCCCACCGCGACCCCCGCGCCGCCGATGGATGGGCTGCTGTCGGGCCTGCTGGGTACCGGCACCTCGCCCAAGCCGGCGGCGGCCACGGGTGCTGTGTCGGCGGGGGCGCGGGCGGGCGCGGCCGCGCCCGATCCCGCGCCCTGGATTGTGTCGCTCGTGGGGGGTGCCCTGGGGGGGGTGCTGCTGGTGGGCTTGACGCGGCGCCGCCGGACGCCCGCCGCGGTCGCCATCCCGGCCGGCGAGGCCGGCGTGACCCAGACGGCGAGCACCGCCGTCCCGGTGGCGCCCCGGCCGGCCAATTCCGGCAAACCCGCGCCTAAACCGCCGCCCGCGCCGCCGCGCCGCGTGAACCTGCTGGACCCCGATAACCCCACCGCCCGCGCCCAGCGCGCCATCGCCCTGGCCTATCGCGGCCAGGAAGGCTCCAGCCTGGCCGAGTTCCTGATGGTGGTCAAGCAGAACCCCGAATTCGAGTTCGGCACGCTGGACGGCTTTTACGATATGCCCGCCGCCGGGTATCTCGCGCTGGCGCGGGCCTATGTCGAGAACGACCGCCGCCGCTACGCCACCGCCCTGCTCAAAATGGCGCGGGAGACCTATCCCGACGACAAAGCCCTGGAACGGCTGGCCGCCGAACTGGACGGCCCCGAGCCCGCAACCCCCGCCGCCGATCCCGTCTGACCGTCGCATATCGCGGATCGGGGCGCCCGATCGCGTGGAAGGATGTGCCATGAGATCAGCGTTCCTGCGCCTGGTCGTAGCCCTGTTGCCGGGCCTGGGCGCGCTCCTCGTTGCCCTGGCCCCGCACCCGGCGGCAGGGGGCACCCCTACGGCTCATCGCCCGGCCAACACCTGCACCGCGCAGTTCAGCGACGTGCCGCCCGGCGCCTACTTCTACGACCCGGTGCTCTGGCTGGCCTGCCAGGGGGCGATCAGCGGCTACAGCGACGGCACGTTCCGCCCCGGCAATCCCACGACCCGCGCCCAACTGACCAAGATCGTCGTGCTGGCCTACGGCTGGCCGCTGCTCACGCCGGCGCAGGGCCACTTCAGCGATGTGCCCCCGGCCTCGCCCTTCTACGCGACCATCGAGACGGCCTACGCCCGCGGCATCATCGGCGGCTACGCCGACGGCACCTTCCGCCCCGGCAACGACGTGACCCGCGCCCAGCTCAGCAAGATCATCACGCTCGCCGCCGGGTGGACCTTGCTCAATCCGGCGCAGGGCCATTTCGGCGATGTGCCACCCGGTTCCGCCTTCTACCAGGTGGTGGAGACGGCCCACGCGCACGGCATCATCAGCGGCTACAGCGACGGCAGCTTCCGCCCCGGCAACCCGGCCACCCGCGCCCAGATCGCCAAGATCGTCTACCTGACGCTGCAATCCGGCTGCGCGATGTTCCCGCCGGACAACATCTGGAACCGCGACATCTCCACCCTGCCGGTGCATCCCCTGTCGGATACCTACATTGCCAGCATCGGGCTGAGCGGCCACCTGCACGCCGATTTCGGGTCGGGCACCTACCAGGGCGCGCCCATTGGTATCCCCTGGCTGGCCGTGGCCGGCAGCGAGCCGCTGGTGCCCGTCAGCTTCACCAAACCGGGCGAGAGCGACCCCGGCCCCTACCCCATCCCGCTGACCGCGCCCATCGAGGGCGGCCCGGCGAGCAGCGGCGACCGCCACGTGCTGGTGGTGGACCAGGGCGGCGGGTGCAGCCTCAACGAGTTGTACCTGGCCTACCCGCAGGGCAACGGAAGCTGGCAGGCCTATTCGGGCGCGCGCTGGGACCTGAGTTCCAACGCCCTGCGCCCCGACGACTGGACATCCGCCGATGCCGCGGGACTGCCGCTCCTGCCCGGCCTGATCCGCTATGACGAGGTGGCGGCGGGCGCGATCCGCCATGCCGTCCGCTTCACCGTCAGCCGCAGCCAGAATACGCACCTCTGGCCCGCCCGCCACGACGCCGGCAGCGCCGATGCCTCGCTGCCGCCGATGGGCCTGCGCGTGCGCCTCAAGGCCGGCTTCGACATCTCCGGCTACCCGCCCGCCGCCCAGGTGATCCTGACTGCGCTCAAGAAGTACGGCATGTTCGTCTCCGACAACGGCAGCAACTGGTTCCTGTCGGGCACGCAGGACGAGCGCTGGGACAACGACGTGCTGCACACGCTGAGTACCGTGGCCGGTTCCAACTTCGAGGCGGTGGACGAGTCCGGCCTGATGATCGACCCCAACTCGGGCGCAAGCCGGTAGAAGGACGAGTCCTTACGAATATTTAGCTTTTTCTAATGATCAAAACCTTACGATAATGCAGCTTTTGCTCTTGCAGTGTTCGTCCGTTGTGGTATAATCTACCTGCCATGAATGGACCGCGCTGCGTCGGGCCGCGGTGCGCTTCACCATTCACCAGTGACGGGCATTATTTTCAGACTCCACCCAGCGCATCCTCGCAACACAAATCGATACTGAGAGGGACTCATGGTGCCGCCCCAGCCGCACACGCCTTCCCCGCGCACGCCAATCGCCTGGCTTACCCGCATCGCCACTCGCCGCCTGCGCTATCAAATTGTCATTCCGTATCTATTGCTGGCCATGGTCCTGGCCGCCGGGGCCACGTATCTCCTGACCCGCGCCGCCAGCCAGTCGCTGCACGACCGGTTTCACCAGCAATTGCTCGACGCCGCTCGCGGGGGCGCCAATAGCCTGGCCGGCGCCGAGTCGCACCAGTTGGCCGGGCTGCGGCTCATGCTCTTCACCCAGGGTTTGCCGGAGGCGGTGCGCGAGCGCGACACGACGACGCTGCACAGCCTGATCGCGCCGCTGGCGTTGAACAACGGCTTCGACCATGTGCTGATCGTGGCCGCCGACGGCAACACCCTGCTCGACCTGCACCAACCCGGCGCGGCGCCCGGCCCGGCGATCTCGGCGGAGATCCCGCCCACGAACCTGATCCAGGCTGCGCTGCACCCTGGGGCTATCGACAAAATCTCGGCGGTGGTGGACAGCACCGACGGGCGCGGCTTCTACACGGCGGGGCCGGTGCGCCGCGGCGACCAGGTGATCGGCGCCATTCTCGTCGGCACGTACCTGCCGCGGCTGCTGGGCCAGGTCCAGCGCGACAGCTTGAGCAATGCCGCGACCTTCTATGGCCCGCAGGGCGTCCCGCTGGCCCACACCCTGGCCGGCCAGCCCAACGACGCGGGGATGGTGCCGCCGTTACCGGGCGGCTGGTACGATACCGTCCATAACGACCCCAGCGCGCCGGTCGAGTTCCGCACCGTGTCGCTGCACGGCGACACGTTCCTGGAAGCCACGGGCGCGGTGCCGGGCCACGGCCTCAACGGCGCCCCCGGCGTCTACGGCGTTATGCTCAGCACGAGCACGCTGGACGCCGGCCTCAACAACAGCCTCTGGACGCTGGTGCCGTTCTTCGGCCTCGGCTTCATCCTGATCGTGGTCATCGGCGGCATCCTGGCC
>CBJNAR010000308.1:0-5454 GCA_966434075.1 uncultured bacterium | reverse complement strand
CCGCGCAAGGGGTCAAGTTCGTGACCGGCGGATACGAGATCACGCCCACGCTCGTGTACCACATGCAAGCCATCGCATTCGATCCCTGGAAGCAAGATCGCTTCGAGGATTGGTGGCGATTTGCGAATGCCGTCTTTCCTGATGCCCAATAAACAGCGCGGTTCATGAAAGCAGCGAGAAGAATGATATGGGTAAAGTGTGTGTATGAAAACGCGGACCCAGGAGGCAGTACCCGAATCCTGGTAGCGCGCTTGTGACCCAGGGGCATGCGGAAGGCTGACTTGCCATTGGATAGCCGGCTCAAAATCGAAACGGGGCGCGGGCAGGGATTCCGCTTCGGCTTCGGCGGTCTATCTTCGTCGCCCTCGTTTTTGTCCTTCTCGCCCGCCCGGCAGGCCGGACCTCCATCATTATCGCTGCCGCCTGCCAATGATGATCAAGGTGAGCCCGAGATATGAGGTGGTCGCGTTTTGGACTAAGAGCTAAGATCCTGGGGACACACCTGCTCGTTGTCGCCGCGTCTACCGTTGCTCTCCTCCTTGCGGTTCTCCTCGTATTCGGGATCTTGGCACCATTGTCGCTTGGAAGCAATCAGATATGGCCGGCACTTGGGTTTGTCGTCGTTATCGCGCTTTCCGGTGCAACGGCAGCCATACTGGCTAGCCGCTGGCTGATTGAGCAACTGACCATACCTCTGAGGCAGGTTTCGGCGCTCGCGCGACAGCTTGCCCGAGGTCAGTACCTGGAGCGAGCGCCGCGGGGAAAGGATGCGGAACTTCCCCTATCGGATAGTGATGATCTCAGAGATTTGGTCGTGTCGCTCGAAGATCTGGCTACATCGTTGAAAGCAGCAGAAGGGCGGCGTACGGAGTTGTTCGGTGATATCATACATGAACTGCGCACGCCGGTTGCAATTCTCGAGGGGTACCTCGAGGGCCTGCTCGATGGCCACGTAAAGCCTGCTGACGAAACCTGGGCGATGCTTTACGATGTCGCAAGTCGCGCGCATCGCCTGGTCGATAAACTCCAGGCGCTGGCGCGGGCCGAGTCCCGGCAGGATCCGCCGGATCTGCAAGCGGTGGATCCCAGTCTCATAGGGCAAGCGGCGCTGGACCGGATACGCCTGCACTTTGAGGAGAAGGGGCTGGAAGTGGTCGCCAGCATACCCGAAGGCTTGCCGCTCGTGCTGGCCGATGCCGACTATGCCATCCAGGTACTGATGAACTTGCTGACGAATGCGCTCCGGTACACCCCTGTCCCCGGTACGGTAACCCTTGCCGTCAGTCGTCTTACGGACGCCGAGGGCGCTCCGAGCGCTACGGGGGGCCGCGAGGTGGTATTCCGCGTAACTGACACGGGACTAGGGATTGCCGCCGACCATATACCGCACCTGTACGAACGTTTCTTCCGCGTGGACAGGTCGTACAGCCAGGCCACAGGCAGCTCCGGGATCGGGCTACCTGTGGCTAAAGCGCTGGTGGAAGCGATGGGCGGTCGGATCTGGGCAGAGAGCCCGGGTCTTGGTCAGGGCAGCTCCTTCTCCTTTACCCTGCTCATATCGCCTGATCCCTGCCCTGCTTAGCCGGTCTACTTGCAATTTCTCCTATCGGGTCTTCCAACAATAGAAGAGACGGCCTTAACCTACGCCGGCTGACGAGTGCAACTCGGCTTCATCTACGGCATGTCCGCTATGCGGGCGTAACACCCCTCCTAGCCGGCACTCCTGGCCGTCACACAGGCGCACCGCACCGGCACACCTCCGGGTTGGGTGGGCACGCCTTGCCTTGCATCCCGATCTTAACAGGATCTTAGTAATTCCCTTGCACTACCCTAAAACTCCTCATCTACAATAGTAGTAACAGGACAGCACGAACGCTGTCACGCTTAATGGGTTCGTAAAAGAATAACTTCCCTCATCCCTTGCAATGAGGCTGGGGCGAATGAGTGGAGTTATTCTTTTACGGACTCTTAAGCTCGGGGACCACGCGCACGCAAGCCCAGGGAGTTGGGGGTGCACACTCGCAGCCCACTGGAAGTCGCTTAGGGAGAAGCTGCAGAAATGGTCTATCGTACACGGTGTCGGAACAGGGCCAGGGATATCGGCCTTGATGGTCCCGCAGGTGCCCCCGAGGCGTCTCACGTCAAAGAGATGCTGATCACGCTTAGAGATCGACTTGAGGCTCAATTGGAAAATGGGGGGGATTGGGGCTCGGGGCTGGTCCGCAACCTTCGGGATAATATGCGGGACCAGCTTAAACAGATCAACGCGGCTCTTGTTCGGATTGAGGAGGGGAAATATGGGATCTGCGCCAACTGCCTCACGAGGATCGCGGCCGATCGCCTGGTAGCTCGACCTTACTCTACGCTGTGCATAGACTGCCAGAATCGCCAGCACCCGGACCGGCTTGAGGGAACGTGAGCTACCCCGGCCACGACAAGTTTCGTGGCGTAGCGAAAAATAGGGTGGGGATCTGATTCACCAAGCCCGCCTGACGGCAGGAACAGAGTTCCCAGCCGGCGTGGCGCGAAGCGTGTACTGCGCGGAGGACGCGCCATGATGACTGGCAGGTGGTCTACCGCGCCATCGCGAATGGATCCATCGCAGGCCCATAAGGTAGGTTGTACGAGCTGCTCGCTCTGAATTCGACGGCGGGCGCCGGCGCCCGCCGTACCAGCAACAGTGGGGGGGATGAAATTGGTGTCTGCAGAGAAGGCTGAAACTAGCGCAGGCACACCCCTGCTGGCACTAATGGTACTCGGACTGTAAGCGTCGGGAGCTACAGCAGGTGCATTCTCAAGCCAGGCACGCAGTATGTTGCCGGCCAGGTGCTCCCGCGAAGATACGATGCCTTTCTCCGCGATTGTGTAGCTCAAATTCACCATATCGTAAGGACTATCCCAATGGCTATCCCAGTGGAACCGGCTCGTATTTTTGTTGCGGATACCGACAGTAGCATTGTTGGGTTGCTGCAAGACTTGTTACAGGACGAAGGTTATTCAGTCACCGTATTGCAGCATGCCGCGAATGCGTACGAAGAAATACGCCAGACCCTCCCTGATCTTGTAATTCTCGACATCACGCTGGAACGCTCCGGCGACGGATGGCTAACCCTCGATAAGCTCACGTACAGCGCCGAAACAGCACAGGTGCCTGTGATAATCTGTTCCGCCGACGTGCGTGCACTGCGCGCCAGACAGGATGACCGCGGCGTCCCGGGTCGCATTTCGATCGAGAAGCCTTTCGATATTGACACGCTTCTCACCGCCATTCAGCAAGGGCTGGCGGACAAGCGCCTAGTCAAGACGCCTAACGCACAGCATCAGGAACCGTATCGTGATCCACATGTGCGCGAAGGCAGCGGTGCGGCCGCTGCCGGGATGATGACGGTAAGGCCGGCGCAGTGAGCGCGGTGGTCGCGTAAAAGGGGTGGAAGCACCACACTTGGTAACATACCGGGCAGCGGCGCCGACGCACGAGCGCCTGCGGCAAGAGGCGGAGACGGTATACCGGTTTCCGGCATCAATGCTCCCACACGGAATTGGGAAGATTCTCTGTCTTGGCTGCCCGTGCGCCTGGTTCATGGTCTATCTGGAGCATGCTTGTCGCGTGTCGGGGAAGCGTGGGTGTTGGCCCCAGGGCCGCGGGGCCGAGGTGACTGCGGAGGAGCAGCGGCTGATGGTGAGGATTAGTTACGAGGGCCGAAACGAAAGCCCACCCCCCGCACCGTCTGGATATAGCGCGGGCGCGCCGGGTCGTCATCGAGCTTCTTGCGGAGGGCGGTAATGTGCACGTCTACCAGCCGCCCATCGTACAGGTCGTCGCCCCAGACTCTGTTCAGCAGTTGGGTTCGTGTGAACACCAGGCCAGGGTGCGATGACAAGGTGGCCAGTAGATCGAATTCGCGCGGGGTGAGCTGCACTCTGCTACCGCTCTTAGTCACCTCATGCCGTGCCACATCAATGACCAGGTTATCGAACACAACCGGCTGGGGAATATCGGGGGCCAGTCGTCCGATGCCCGCTGCCGCACCCATCTCGGCGCGCCGGAGCATCGCTTTCACCCGTGCCACCAATTCGCGCGGGCTGAAAGGCTTGGTCATGTAGTCATCCGCGCCCACGGAAAGCCCGATCAGTTTGTCTACCTCGCTCGATTTGGAAGTGAGCATCAGCACAAAGGCATTGGAGAAGTGGCGCAGCCGGCGGCAGACCTCTACGCCATCCAAACCGGGCATCATGAGGTCGAGCACTACCACATCGGGCGCTTCGCGTTCGGCCACCTGGAGGGCGGCGTGCCCGTCAAATGCCACGAACACGGCGAATCCTTCGGCCTTCAGGTAGCTGCCCACCAGGTCTACCAGGCTACGTTCGTCATCTACCACCAGCACTCTTGCCGGCTCTGCGTGTGCGGCCACTTCATCCTCCCGTGGGGTCGAAATAAACCAAAAACACCTGCACTTATACCGTCCGCCATCCGCCAGTATGCGCCATAGGCCAGGCCACATGCAAGCAGCCTGAAGTATACAAGCAGCTACGGGCCACCGGTTCTGTCAAGAGTGCGGTTGGCCCCGGCGGCGCTTCTGGCAGTGCGAGAGCTTCTGCTGCGCCGGCGCCTATCGCCGGCATGCGTCCGCCCTCACCCATCCGCTGACCGGGCAGACCAACCAGATGCGCACTGCCGCCCTAGCCGCCCTCTTCGAGCGCCAGGCGAACCTCGCTGCCCAGCAGGTGGCGTTCGCCTACGCGCTGCCCGCCTGGCGGCAGGGCCTCATCACTCATGCCCGCCCGCTCTCGCCCCGCCCGGCGGACTTCGACCTGGCACGCTGGCGCGATCCCGCTACCCCCCGCGATCCTGTCAGCCCCGAGAACCCGACGGCCTGGGCTCAGCACCCCGGCCCGCTCGCGCTGACGATCCACTCGGCCTTCCCGCCGTCCAGCTTGCCTACCGTTGTCGCCGCCCAGATCGCCCAGCGGGATCTCGATGCCTTCTTGCTGGAGCAAGTCGCTATTGCGCACCGGCTCAATCCAACACTGTTGCAAAACGTGAACCCGCTCTAACAAGCGCGGCGGGCCACGCAGGCCTTATCCGCCCGCGCCCAGGCCGGTGGCTCTCCGGCACTGCCCCCGTTTCCCCACCATAATATCACGGTGGCGTGGGCGTGGCCGTCTCCTGTACTGGTGGCGCAGGGCTGCCCGCCGGCTCGGTGGCCGGCGCCGGCGCCGTGAGCGTGGGATCAGCGGTGCCCGTCGTCGGGGCGGGTACGGATTGCCCAGCGGCGCCGGGATCAGGCGGAGGGCCGGGGGCGCAGGATCGGGGCTTTTCCACCAGCGGCGGATCTGTAGCAGCTGCGTCGCCCATTGTCCCGCTCCCGCAACCTCGATCTGCTCCACGGGGCCGATTGCCCCTTCAGCGATGGCATCGGATTGCGCGACCAACTCCGCCAGATCGCGCGGCGG
>CBJNAR010000307.1:0-5455 GCA_966434075.1 uncultured bacterium | reverse complement strand
CCAGCGCGCCGCCAGGTCCGACGGCTCGATGGTCCGCAGATCGACCAGCGCGCCCTCGGCCTTGCTCACGATCTTCTGCGTAACCACCAGAATATCGCCCGGCGCGAGGGTTACGCCCGCGTCCGCGGCGGCGGCCAGGATCAACGGCGGCAGGTCCATGCCGGGGGTGACTTCGGGGAAGGCGCCCAGCGCGAGAATGCGGATTTCCGAGGAAGCGGGCATAAGAGTCCTCTCAAGTTGACATAACAGAACCAACAAGCGACGGCGCCCTTTGCTATCAGGTGGGCCGGGCGGCGAAGTGCAGCGGCGATCCCGCCGGCAGGTCGGCCAGGTCGCCGGGCGTATCGAGGTCGAAGGCGGTGCCCGGCGAGCGGTAGATCATGATCTCCGCGCGGTTGGCGGCGGCGGCGCGGAAGTGGCGGGGGAAGCTGTCGTGCCCGAACTCGAAAGGCACGATGCCCGGCGGGCGCTGCAGCAGGGCGTTGGTGCCGTGGCCGTGCCGGTCCGGCGCCAGCACCACGACCGGCGCGCCGCGGATCGGGTCGGCGGCGATCTCGGCCATGGCGCGGACATCGGCGGCTTGCAGCAAGGGCAGATCGCCGAGCAGCACCAGCAACGTATCGGCGCCGCCCGCCACGGCCCAGGCCCGCGCCAGGTCCAGCGCCGCATTCAGGTCGCCCGTCTGCTGGCGCAGGCCCACGGCCCCGACGCCGGCCGCCAGGCGCAGCACCCGCGGGTCGGGGCTGACGACGGCCACGGCGTCCGCCACGTCCGAGTCGTTCAGGGCACGGAGCACCCCACCGAGCAGGCGCGCGGCCAGCCCCGCGCGTTGGCCCCCCGAGAGCGTGGGCCGCAGCCGGCTTTTGCCCGTCTCCAGCGACTTGACCGGCACCACGGCGAAAAGCCGCCCCCCACCCGGCGCCGGACCGACCCGCCCCGCATCGAAGCCGGGTACCGCGTCGATCATTGCCGGCCTCGCTCGCCTGCGATGGCCGCGCAGAACGCCAGCACGGTCCCCGCCAGGGCCTTGCGGTCGGCCTCGTCGCGCATGATCGTCGGCGCGACCTGCACGCGCATGCCGAGATCGGCGATGCGCGGCGCCAGGGCCGCGTCGGCCTCGTCGATGACCATGCCGTCGATCAGCCCCTGGTAGAGCGCCGCCACCCCGTAGGCCGACACCTCGTGGCCCAGCGTCGCCAGCATCTGGTCGGCGGGGCCTTTCAGCGCCTTGCCGCCGACAATCGGGCTGACCGCCACGCGCGGCGCAGGTGCCCCGACCAGCAGGTCGCGCAGCCCCGGCACGGCCAGGATCGGCCCGATGCTGACCAGCGGGTTGCTGGGGCAGAAGACAATCGCTTCCGCCGTGGCAAGCGCGGGCGCCAGCGACTCCGGCGGCGCAGCTTCCGCGATGCCGTCGAAGACGATGCCCCGCACATTGTCGCTGTGCCGGCGGCGGACGAAATAGTCCTGGAAAGCCAGCCGCCCGGCATCAGTGTCCACCAGCGTGGCGACCGGCGCGTCGGCCATCGGCAAGAGCGTGGCACGAACGTCCAGGACGCGCGCCAGATCCGCCTCCACCGCGCTCAGCGGCGCGCCCGCCGCCAGCCGTTGTGTGCGCCGGATGTGTGTGGCGAAGTCCCGGTCCCCGATCTGGAACCAGGTGTCCTCCGCGCCGTAGCGGGTGAGCATGTCCAGCGTGGCGAACGTGTCCCCGGCGATGCCCCAGCCGGTTTGCGGGTTCGCCAGCCCAGCCAGGGTATAGAGCACGGTATCGAGGTCGGGGCAGATGCGCAGGCCGTGCAGCGTGAAGTCATCCGCCGTGTTGACCAGCACCAGCAGGCTGGCGGGCGGCAACGCCGCGTACAGGCCCTGGGCCAGCTTGGCGCCGCCCACTCCGCCCGCGAGCGCAACAACCTGAATCATGAGTCGAAACCGTAGACGGAGACGTGGTCCAACTTAACGCGATAGCTGATCCGTTCCTCCTTGGTGAAGCCGGTCGCGGCCATGTTCTCGCCCTTCTCGCGGCCATGGTAGCGGATCGCCAGCCGTTTGATGTCGGCCTGCGCCGTGGCCTGGTCTTCGATGATCTGCACCTGGCCGCGGATGGTGACGTAGCGGTAGTTATCCTCGATACAGATCGATACGTGCTGGTTGCGCGACAGGTTGCGGTCTTTGATGCGGCCCCGCCGGGTGTTGAACATGATCTCGTCGCCCTCCACCAGGTACCAGTTGACGGTTTGCTGCGGCGTGCCGTTCGGCGAAACGGTGGCGACGACGGCGAAGCGCGGCTCCTGCAAGAAGGCGCGAGCCGCGTCGTTGAGTTCGTGCGTGAGAGCCATACGGGACGAGTCTCCTCGATCTAGGTTCGGGATGGTGAGGACCCGGCGTACCGGGTCCTCACGGGTATCAGCGCGACCGGGCGCACACCGTTGCGGCTACTTGCGTCCGCCCTCCGGCACCGCCGCGATCTGCGACTCTACTTTGGCGATGGTATCGAACACGCCGGGATCGCTCACGTTGCGGATGCTGAAGATCGCCTGATCAAAGCCGAGTTCGGCGGCCTGGCCCACGTAATCGACGAGTTGCTGGCCGCTCATGCCCTCCTTGCTGTTGCTGCTCGCGATCTCCAAGCTGTCGAGACTGGTCTTGTCGATCTCGCTGTAAGGCCGGTTCAGGTCGGCGCAATGGCCGCGCAGCACCTCCAGCTTGTGGCGCACCACGTCGTCGCCCATGCGCATGAAGAGATTGCAGGCCTCGGCGTACTTGGCGACGAAGCGCAACGTCTTCTGCTCGCCCGTGCCGCCGATGAGGATCGGCGGGTGAGGCTTGCTGAGCGCCTGCGGCACGTTGAGCGTGCGGTCGAGATGATAGTGTTTGCCGTTATAGGGGCTGTCCTCGCCCGACCACATTTGCAGGACGATCTGCACGGCCTCTTCCAGCATTTCAAAGCGTTCCTTGAGCGGCGGGAAGGGCACGCCCATGCCTAGGTGTTCCTGCTCGTTCCAGGCGGCGCCGATGCCCAGGTAGGCCCGGCCCCCGGAGAGCACGTCCAGCGTCGTGACCGTCTTCGCCAGCAGACCGGGGTAGCGATACGTGACGCCTGTTACCATCGTGCCCAGCTTGGCCTTGCTGGTCACGCAGGCCAGGTAGCCGAGCGCGGTATAGGCTTCCAGCATCGGGTCTTCGGCTGGTCCGACGCCCCGGATCTGGAAAAAGTGATCCATCACCCACAGGCTATAAAATCCCGCTGCGTCGGCCTCGCGCCCGATGCGCGCGAAATCGGCGCCGAGAGTGGCCTCGCCGCCCGGCCATCTGAACGCGGGGACTTGCAAACCAATACGCACAGTTCCTACCTCCCTATGCGCCGCATCAGGTGCGGCTCCGCTGGCCCGCATGTGGGCGCGGGCGCCTATCCCTCAGCATATCTTATACCGTGGCGCCGGACAAGCGATCTGGCTTACAACCGACGATCCGCGTTGCTCCGGTTCCCGACCGCCGCTTGCCCTGTCAGGCGGACAAAGCTCTCCCGCGCTTGCCGATTAACCCCTATGCCGGCTCCTTGGGCCTGCCGCAATAGGCCGGACAGGCGGCATGAATTCTGCTCTGGATCCCGCGATTCTCCCTATCGGCGCCACACGGCGCTTCTTACCTCTGACCCGCAGCACGGAGCTAAAGGAGCAGTATCATGGCAAAAGGACTTGTGGAACAGTTGCTGGCAAAGCAAGCCTGGGTCGACCAGGTCGCTGACGTGCTCCAGCCGATCATCAACAACCTGTTCAACAACAGCGGCCAGGCGGGCCGCACGGCCAAGGACGCGCTGAACGGCGTCTGGTTGGGACATCCCTTCCACCCCATGATTACCGATGTCCCGGTCGGCGCCTGGACCCTGGCCCAGGTGTTCGACGTAGTCACCGCCCAGCGAGGCGACGATGCAGGGCTGGATACTGCCTCCGATCTCGCGGTGGGCGTCGGGTTTGTGGCAGCCGTCGGCGCCGCCGCGACGGGCTTCACCGACTGGAGCGAAGTCGGCGGCGTCCAGCGCAAGATGGGGTTGGTGCATGGCCTGTTGAACGGGGTCAGCCTGGTCTTCTATCTGGGGTCGCTGGCGCTGCGCCTCAACGGCGGCGACCGGGCGCGCGCGCGCACGCTCTCCGCCACCGGCTACTTGATTTCGGCCACGGCCGCCTATATCGGCGGGGATCTCGTCTTCGCAACCGGGCAGGCGGTGAACCGTAATGCCTGGATCGAAGGCCCCGACGACTATACCGATGTGGCCGCGAGCACGGACCTGGCGGACGGCAAGATGCATAAGTACGATCTCGACGACAAAACCGTGGTGCTGCTACGCGACGACGATGGCCTGCACGCCTTCAACGGTATCTGCCCGCACGTGGGCGGGCCGCTCTGGGAGGGTGAACTGGACGGCCATTGCGTGACCTGCCCCTGGCACGGCTCGCAATTCGACGTGAGCGACGGCAGCCTGCTGCACGGCCCCTCGGTCTATCCTGTCCCCTGCTACGACACGCGGGAGCGCGACGGCCGCATCGAGATACGCCTGGAGCAAGCCTGATGGCGGGCGCCTGGCCCTGGGAAACCGCGCTTTTGCCGCAGGTCGGACCGCTGTTGCTCGGCGAACCGACCGGCCACGACCTGGCCCATTGCCTGCGGGTGCGCAACCTGGCGTTGCGTATCGCGCAGGTGGAGGGCGGCGACCTCCAGGCCCTGGCCGCCGCGGCCTACCTGCATGACCTGTTCCGCGCAGGCCACGGCGCGGGCCTTATCGGCGTTGGCCGGGTCGGTGCGCGCCTGCATCCGCTACCACTCCTGGTCGGCGCGACACCAGCCCCAACCGGCGGAGTTGCCGCCGGAGGTCTTTATCTTCCGCGACGCCGACCGGCTCGACGCGCTCGGCGCCTGGGGTGTCGTGCGCACTTTCGCCTATGGCGGCGAGAAGCAGCGCCCCTCCGGGTTCGACGCGCTCGCCGGCGACTGGGCCGGCCTCGACTCGGCCCAGCCCACCGGCGGGTTGCGCTCATCGCCCGCGTCGAGCATCGGCCACTTCCACGACAAGCTGCTGCTCTTGCGCGACCACATGCACACCCCTACCGGCCGGGCGCTGGCCGACGCTCGCCACGCCTACCTGGTCGCCTTCCTCGCCCGCCTGGAAGCCGAAATGGCCGCGCTGGAGTGATCCCCGCGCCATTGCGCGGGGCAATTGTAGGGGCCGGTTTCAAACCGGCCCGTCGCCCAGCGCCAGGGCGGGTGTAGGGACCAATTTGGAATCGGCCCGCCATCCAGCGCCGATGCAGGTGTAGGGACCGGTTTGAAACCGGCCCGGCGCCCAGCGCCGGTGCAGGTGTAGGGGCCGGTTTCAAACCGGCCCCCGGAGCACAGGGAGACGCCGGCTAGTGCAAGAAGATCACCGCCATGCCCACCACCACCGCCCCCACCGCCG
>CBJNAR010000306.1:0-5465 GCA_966434075.1 uncultured bacterium | reverse complement strand
TTGCAGATCCTGGACGATGGGCGGCTGACCGACAGCCAGGGCCGCGTGGTCGACTTCAAGAACACGGTCATCATCATGACCAGCAACGTGGGCAGCCAGTGGATCAGCGAATTGGGCATGGCGAACGCCGATGCGATCCGCGAGCGGGTGCAGGAAGCTCTGCGCCAGCAGTTCCGGCCCGAGTTCTTGAACCGCATCGACGAGACGGTCATCTTCCACCAGTTGACCCGCGACCAGTTGACGCGCATCGTCGATATCCAGTTGGAGCGCGTGCGGCGGCGGCTGGCCGAGCGCAAGATCACGCTCGACCTGACCGAGAAGGCCAAGGAGTTCCTCGGCAACGAGGGCTTCGACCCGGTGTACGGCGCCCGCCCGCTGAAGCGGACGATCCAGCGCCGCATCCTGGACCCGCTCTCGCTGGAGTTGCTGGAAAGCCACTTCCGCGACGGCGACACCATCCTGGCCGATGTGCAGGACGGGCGGATCGTCTTCAGCAAGGCAGCCACGCCCGCCGAAGCGGTCCCGGCGACCGCCTAGCTGCAATAACAGCGCGAATCGCAGAGCCGCACGAGTACTCGTGCGGCTCTTTGCTTTGCCGCTAAGTACATTCAAGAAAGGTTCGCGGCATCGAATAGGTGCTAACAGGTACGAACAACGCCACCCAATCCCTCAGTACTTCTTTGAATGTACTTAGATATCGCCAAGGGCGGGATCGGTGGCGACGGTAGAGCGTGGGCCGTTACTGGTTGCTGCCCAGCACCTCATCCTCTAGGTTATAAAACTCGGCGTGGCCCGACTCCATGGTGTCCCCAGTGCGCGCCATCAGCTCACCGAAGGCGCGGCTGCTGAAAATGGCCGGGCGGGAGGCTTCCCATGCGGCCAGGCTCTCGAACTCCAGTTCGTTGACGATGGTGAAGAACGGGCCACTGAGGTCGGTCAGCACGCGGCTGCGGCGCACCTGCGGTAATTCCTCGCGTATCAGGGCGCCAATCTCTTTGTACGCCTTGACCATCGCGTCGCCCCGGCCAAACTTGGCCTGAAACACATAACGCACGATAATCATCTCTCACTACCCTGCCTTTCCTGGTGATGGGGGCCGGCGGCTGCCCGCCCCGGCCTGCTGCACACCCTGGCCGCTGCGCTGGGCGGCTCGGTGTGATTCCTGCTGCGGGGGCGGGCCGTGCCGGCCGCTGCCGACGCTGACCGGGCTCCCGCCGCGACCACCCTTGCACTATAGGCGCCTATGGTGCCGGCGGCTCTACGTCACAAATCGGCACCTGTGTTGCAACCGCGCCCGGCCCGGTGCAAGCCGGTGCTGATCCTGCCATGCTGCATGCCGACGACTCGCGCATGGCCTTGTTGCCTTTGGAAGAGCGTGTTGGGTCCCTGCTAAGCGCTCACGACAACATAGTCGGTGAAGGTTGGATCCACCGGGCCGGAGGCAAAGGTCGACCACTTGTTCAGCGCTGCCATCACCGGTTCTATCATCTGTAGGTACTCTGCCGACAACTTCCCGTTTGCCGGAGATGCCCAATTGCGGCGCGCTACGCTCTCAAATTCCAGCATCATCAGATATTTCCCCTCGCGATCTCCTCTATCACCCTTTAACAACAAGAGCCGGATACCTTCGGGCCACTGGAACGAATGAATCTCTTCCTTGACGAACCGCTCGAACTCATCCCCTTGCACGCCGGGTTTGAGCGCGATCAAGCTGATGTTATACACCTTCGCCATCGCTAGACCCTCCTTTCGTGATCCGCCAGCATCCGCTAGCGGTGATCCACGAGGGGTCGCCCCACCTGGGGGCGCGAAGCCGGCAGCCGCAACTGCCGCCTCGCCCATTGTTCGTCGCTCAGTTCGTGTCTCCTCATATAGCGATTCAACCATATTTGAAAACACACTGATACTAGGCGGGTACCTGCGCGCGCTCCATCGCCCATTCGACGGCATTGGGGAAGCGCGTCTCGAAGTCCTGCACCGCCACCCACTCGGGGTGGATGAAGATGCGCGTCATGCGGGGCATCAGGCCGCCAACCTGGGCCAGCCAGGCGTTCCCCGCCTCCTCGCCCAGGGTGCGCCGGCAACTGGCGGCGTACTCGGGGGACACGCCCTCGACGGTATCGATGTGGATGGTGCCGCGAATGAGCAGCACCTTATAGGGCATATGATCGGAATCGATGCTGACCGCTACCCTGGCCCCCTCCTGCAGCGCCTTCATTTTGGGCGCGTCGGGCGGGCCGCCGAGGACGATCTCCGCGCCGTTCCAGTGGAAGTTAATCGGCACGACGCGGGGAGTGCCGTCCGTCCAGGTGTACGCCAAGTGGGCCGGCGCGGTCGACTGGAGTAGCTGTTGCGCGACGGGGTCCTGGAGGAGACCAACATCGCCTTGCTTGGTGCTCACGTGGTGCTCCTTTCTAATGTAGAACATAGGTCGTTCGTGTGCCGTTTTTGCCGGAAATTATTGTGCCCCTAACCGGCGTTGCGATCCCCGACTAAGGTGCTAAGAATCCCTTTCCAATAGTGGGGGGGGATCCAGTGCTCCTCCTCGGGAAAGTACACGGCCCGGCAGCCGGGGATGGTCCGAGCGAGATACTGGGCGCCGCTGAGTCTACCCGTTGGATCCTGCTCGCACTGCCAGACATAGGCCGGCACGGCGATATCTTCTAGCCGAAAGCCCCAGGGCCGGCGCAGAAGCCAGCCGTCGTAGAGTATGCCCTCCATGCCTTGTCGGAAAGTCTCTCGCACGGACCGCTGCAAGGCCTCGCGCACCTCGGGCAGCCCGAACACCGGCCCCGACATCTCAGCCACCCGCTCGAGCCAGATCTGCTCGCCATCCGGCGGGGTGCTGCGTTCGACCTCCGTTCGCCAGACCCGGTACTCCGGCCAGGAGAGTGTGCGGGCGGCAACAGCCCAGGCATCCAGCCCGGCGTCGTCCGCCGGGAGCCGATCGGCGCCGGCGCTGTCGCCGGGCCACGGGGCCACGCTGCCGTGCAGGCCGAGCGCGGTGACCCGCGCCGGCCAGCGGTAGGCGCAAGCGGCAGCGTAGGGCCCGCCCGCCGAAAACCCCACTACCGCGAACCGCGCAAGCTCCAGCGCATCGGCTAGGGCAGCCACATCGTCCGCCCAGTCCAGCATCCCCCACCCGGTATGAAAATCAGTACGCCCATAGCCCGGCCGCTCGACCGCGATGATCCGGCTGTGGGCCGCCCCGGCCATCATCATGCGCGGGTGTTGCACCCGCGAGCCGGGAGTCCCATGAAAGAAGAGCACGGGATACCCGTCAGCCTCCCCATACTCGGCGTAGGCCAGCGTCCGGCCATCGGGCAAGCGGACCTGACTATCGCGCAGAACCAGTTGCTCAGTCATGGCTAGACCTCTCTCCGTAGAATCGTTGCCGTACAGCAAGGGCGGGTCAGGGGCCGCCTACGACCCCCACAAGCTCGCCCGCCGGCACCGCCGGCTGCCACTGCCAGGCGGCCCCCGCCGCCACTACATAACCGAGACTGGGAAACGGCGCGAAGTGGTACACGAAGGTCAGGAGCTTATCGGCGGCGGCACGGTCCAGGAGCCGGCGCTTGGTGGCCACCGCTTGCTCGGCCAGGAGATCGACGCGCGGATACCAATCGGGGTGCTCCACAAGGATCGGATGGAGGACTGTGTCGGCCAGATGGAGCAACTGCTGGTCGCCGGAGGTGATGAGGAGCGCGATGTGTCCGGGAGTATGACCGGGAGCGGGAATGGCCTGGATGCCCGGCACGATCTCGATTTCCCCGTCCACGAGGTCGATCTGTCGGCGCAGCGGGGGGAGGTTGCGCTGGGCGGTGGCGATCAACAGGTGCTTGAGCGGCTCCGCGACCAGCATGGGACCCAGATTGGGCGCCCCGGTCCAGAACTCCCACTCGGCTTGTGCCATCACGTAGCGGGCGTTGGGAAACGCGGGCCGCGCTTCGGCATCGAGATTGCCGCCAATATGATCGGCGTGGCCATGGGTCAGGATCACGGTATCGATGTCCGTCGGAGCGACCCCGGCGGCGCGCAGGTTCTCAAGCAGGTGGCCGTTCGTGGGGGCGAAGCCGGCGCCGGTGTCGATCAGCACCTTGTGGCTGCCGGTGTCGATTAGCAGGCTGGTGTAGGGGCTGGTAATATGATCGGTGGGTAGATGGCGGGCCTGCAACTCCTCCTGAAATCGCTCCGTGGGCACAGCGGCCACGAAGTCCTCCGGCGGATAGTCAAAGGTGCCGTCGCTGATGCAACTACACTGGAAGGTCCCGACCTGAAACCGATAGCTGTCGGAGTCCATAGGTAGCTTCCTTCAGTCGGATGGTAGGCTCCGGGTGCGCGGAGTAAGTACGGCGCGGCGGGGGGATCCGGACGGGTGCGCGCCATGTGTCCGGGTGGGGAGTTGCGCTGTCTAGCAATATACCACGCCAAGGTGGAAAATATCGTAAACTCAGGTGAACATGAGGTAAACAAGCCGGCGCCGCATCCGGGCGCCGGCTTCGCAGGGCCGCAGGACTGTCGAAACGGACAACGAGATGTTAGGGGTAGTCCAGGCACAAAGTTTCGTTGTAAAACTAGGGTCCGGGCAGCATGCGCCGGCCAAACAAGCCGAGCAGCACGTCGTAGGGAGGGCGGTTCTCCGGATGCTGCTCGAAGCGGGCGCGCTCGAAATACTGGACGGTGTAGGTCTGGCCGTCCTCCAGTTGCTCGCGGAACGGCTCGCTGATCGGGTAGCCGAACTGGGTCAGGCCGCCATGCGCCTGCCAGTAGGTGAGAAACGCACCGCTGACGTTGTGCCCGGTCGGCGCGAAGTAGGCGGCACCGGGCAGGGGCGGCACGGGCGGGTCGGCGGGGTGGATGCGCCGCCCGAACTGGCCGAGAAGCACGTCAAAGGGCGGCGCGTTGCGCGCGTGGAACTCCATGCGTACCCGCTCGAAGTATTGCACGGTGTAGGTCTGGCCGTCCTCCAGCTTCTCCTGAAACTCACCGCTGATCGGGTAGCCGTTAATGGCGAGGCCGCCATGGGCATGCCAGTAGGCAGCGAACAGTTCGCCCATGCACTGGCCGGTCTGCGGGAAGCACTCCGGCCCGGCGGGGCCGCCGTATAGTTCGGCGCTGGTGAGCAGATACGGGATCTTCGCGTAAAGCTGTTCGCCGCCCGCGACCAGCACCTGGCCGTTGGGCAAAAGCGTAGCCGAGTGGCCCCAGCGCCCGGTTTGCATGGTGGCAGCGGGAGTCCAGCGGTTCGTGGCCGGGTCGTAGCGCTCGGTGGTCGCCAGCCCGGTGATGATCGTGCCGCCGGTGGTGCCGGTGCTGTAGCTGCCGCCGGTGACGAGCACCTGGCCGTTCCCAAGCAGGGTGGCCTGCGCGCCGTCGCGCGTGGTGGCGAGGCTGCCCGCGGGGGACCAGCGGTTCGTGGCCGGGTCGTAGCGCTCGGCGGCGGCCAGCGGCGTGGTGCCGTCCGC
>CBJNAR010000305.1:0-5472 GCA_966434075.1 uncultured bacterium | reverse complement strand
TCGGCTCAGTCTGGCACACCCTATGCTTTTACAGGGGATAGAACCGCGGTGGAGGAGCCGCATAGCGACCGTGGTTCCGGGACAACATCATTACATCCCGCACTCACGTTCAGGTCCCATACAGTTCCATACGCTTTATACCCTTCGAGGAAAGAGGTAAGCCCATGAAGAAGCTCCTTTTTACCCTGATGGCTGCCGCTCTCTTGCTGACCCTGAGCACGACCGCAGCCTGGGCGCAAACCGGCACCGGCACCGTCACCGGCAAGGCGGTGCGCTGGAACGGCCAGCCCATTGCCGGGGCCACCATCCGCGCGCTGACCGGCCCGCTGGAGACGGATAAGGAAGTGGACCGCACGACCACCGCCGCCGACGGCTCGTATTCGCTGACTGTCCCGGTGGGCCAGCCGTACTGGGTGCACATCGACACCTTCGGCACCTGGTGGGGCTACAGCTATCAGACGCCGTTCACGTTGCGGCCCGGTGAGACCATCTCGCAGGTCTTCTTCGCCCTGGGGCCGCGCGACGTGAAAGAGATCGCCTTGCCTGCCCCGGTGAGCAACGTCGGCCCGGCCACGGGCGAGAATCCGCCGCCGCAGGTGAGCGAACCGCCCGCCCAGGCGCCCAAGCCGGGCGAGCAGGCGCCCGCCCCGCAGCCCAACGCCCCGGTCTCCAACGTGAAGCCCGAAGTCGGCTCGAACCCGGCCCCGGCCCCCGCCGCCGCGCCGAAACCGGCCCCGCGCCCCGCGCCGCAGACCCTGCCGCGCACCGGCGAGGGCGAAGGCAATGACGCGCTCTGGCTGGGCCTGACCGGCGCCCTGGTGCTGCTGCTCGCCGGGCTGACTATCCGCCAGGCCGTGACCACCCGGCGCTAACCTGCCCCGCGCGGTCCCGGCGGACCGCGCCAACCATCAGGCCGGAAGGGACCCCGCGGGGTCCCTTCCTTGTTGTGCAAGGCACAGAACATGCACAGGAGGCGCCAACGGGTTGACGCTCTGTCACCCCCGTGATACACTGCACCCAGCCGCGCGAATCCGCGCTCCAAGGAGGATCCCGGCCATGGACCAACAGACTACCATCGTCGGTCGCCCCACGTATATGGCGGCCTTTGCCGGCGCCCAGGATGCGGGCGCGATCGTGGACAAACTGACCAGTATCGGCTACCCGCGGGAGGACATCTCGGTCTTGCTGCGGCCCGCCGGCAGCGATTCGGCAATCGACCTGCTCAGCGGGGAAAACGCCGCCGGGCAGGATACCAACGCCATGGCGCAACAGAAGCACAAAGAGGGCGAACAACCGACCACGCTGGTCTTGCTACACCCCAACGCCGCGCAGGTGGAAGCGGTGCGCGCCGCGCTGACCGGCATGGGCGCGAAAGAAGTGGAGTATGAGCCCGAAACCCGCTATACCGGCGAGGACTCGGAGGCCGATTTCGTGAAATCGACCATTGGCAACGTCGACGCCGACAGCGGGCTAGGCGCCTTTGGCTCGGCCCACCCCTCAGACGCCAACGATACCGAGGGCGGCACCGAACCCGGCCATTTCAACCCGCCGCCCAACGACGCCACGTCCGACGCGCCGCCCCAGGCATCGGGCAGCGGCAATATTCCCGTGCCCACGCCTGAAGGCACGCACGCCGAGATGGCTGCCGGCTCGGCGTCCGCCGGCGCGGACTCGGGAAGCCAAACAGGCAGCGCCGCGCGTACTAATACTGAGGCCCCGCCACCGGCGGCCCCTGACCTGCCCGAACCCCTGCCCGATACCAGCGACCTGCAAGCGCGGGTCGAGCAGTTGAAGACGGCGCTCGACGATGTGAAAAAGGATCTCGAACAGCGAGACTAGCCAAAGGCCCATGGATGTTTGGTAATCTGGACCCCGTCCGTATTATCGGGGTCATGCTTGGTTTCATCATCGGCACGACGATCCACGAGTTTATGCACGCCTACTCGGCGGTGATGCTGGGCGACAACAGCCCCCGCCGAGCCGGGCGCGTCACCTTGAACCCGGTGGCGCACTTCGACCCGCTGGGGTTCTTCATGTTTGTGCTGCTCGCGCTGGGGCTGGGCTTTTTCGCCTGGGGCCGCCCAGTCATGGTCAACCCCAGCGCGTTACGCGGCGGGCGCAAAGGCATGGCGATCGTGGCCCTGGCCGGCCCCGCCAGCAACCTGGTGATCGCCACGGTGCTCGGCCTGCCGTTCCGGGTCGGCGTAGCCGATCAGTTGCCGTCCCAGGTGGGCGATGTGATCGGCTATATCGTGTTCGTGAACGTCCTGCTGTTTGCGTTCAACCTGATCCCGCTGCCGCCCCTCGACGGCTTCACGGTCATGACCGGGCTGGTGTCGAACTACTGGGCCATGTTGATGGAACCGTTGCGCCGCTACGGTGTGGCCCTGTTGATGCTGCTGTTGTTCGTACCATACTTCCTGCCGGGCGCGCAGAACTTTAATATCCTTGCCCGCGTACTCGGCCCGGTGATGGCGGTCATAAACGCGGCAATCGGCGGGGGCCGGTTACCCGTCTGATGGCCGCGACCGACATGCAAGCATGGCCCCTGCGCGGACTGGTCGCCCGGCTACCCTATCGCGTGCGGCAGTTCCTGACCGCGAACCTGGCGCCTGTGGCCCCGGCGGAAATCGAGGCGGCGCTCGCCCAGGCGCGGTTGCCCGAGCCGGCGGCGCGCCTGTTCCGCGCCATGCCCCGCCCCTACCAGCGCCACGCACTCAACGTCGCCGCCCGGCTCCAGCACGCCGGCCACAGCGATCCCATCTTGCTGAGCGCTGCCCTGCTGCATGACATGGGCAAGTGGGACCCGGCCAGCGGGCGCAAGGTGCCGGTGGTCCACCGCTCCATCGTGGCGCTCATCACCTGGTGCGCGCCGGGGCGGCAGTTGCTGCGCCGGCTGGTGGCCGGGCCGCCCCCTGTGCGAAGCTGGCGCTACCCCTGGCACTTGCAGCAACATCACCCCGAACTGAGCGCGCGCCTGGCGGAAGCTGCCGGGGTCGATCCCGATGTGGTGGCCCTGGTGCGCTACCACCAGGATGGCGCCGGCATCCCGGCCCGGCTGCGGCCCACGCTGGCCCTGCTCCAGCAGGCCGACGACCAGGAGTAGGGCGTGGAACCGTCCGAGTCGCCCGCGTACGCCGTCCGCCTGCCCGACTTCGAGGGGCCGCTCGACGTGCTGCTGCGCCTGATCGAGCGCCAGGAGCTGGAGATCAGCAAGGTCTCGCTGGCGCTGGTGGCCGACCAGTTCCTGGAATATGTGGAGGCGCTGCCCGCGCCCGAACCGGGCGTGCTGGCCGCGTTCATGGTCGTCGCGGCCAAGCTGCTGCTGATCAAGTCCCAGGCGTTGCTACCCCGCCCGCCACCGCCCCCGGCGCCCGACGAGGACGAGGAAGATGTGGGCGCCGAACTGGTGCGCCGGCTGCAAGAGTACCGCGCCATCCAGCAGACGGCGCGCGAGTTGCGCGAACGCGAGGCCGCGGGGCTGCACAGCTACGTGCGCCCCGCCACCCTGGCCCGGCAGCGCCGCCCGGTGCAGCGCCCGCCCACGCTGGGCCTCGAAGGGGTCTCGCTGGGCCAGTTGACCCGGCTGGTCAATCGGCGCCTGCAACTGGCCCTGCCCTTCGCTGAGCCGCCGGCCCTCATCCCCCATGAGATCACCCTGGCCGAGAAGGTAGCCGAACTACAGGAGCACCTGGATGCCGCCGGGCCGGGCGGCACGGTCGGCGTCTGGCCGCTGCTCGTCGCCGCCCGCTCGCGTGCCGAGATCGTCATCACCTTTATGGCCGTGCTCGAAATCCTGCGCCGCCGGCTGGCCGTGGCCGAGCAGGATGCCGCGTTCGGCGAAATCTGGCTGCGGGTCACGGCCCCCGCGCCGCCCGAAGGAGCGCCGTCCCCATGAACCCCATTACGTTGTTGACCGACTTCGGCGTGGCCGACGGCTACGTCGGCATCATGAAAGGCGTGATCCTGGGCATCGCCCCCGCCGCCCCGATCATCGACATCAGCCACATGATCAGCCCGCAAAACATCGCCGAGGGCGCTTTCGTGCTCAGCCGGGCCTATCGCTACTTCCCGCGGGGCACGGTGCATGTCGCCGTCGTCGATCCCGGCGTGGGTGGCGCCCGGCGCCCCGTGCTGATCGACGCGGGCCACAGTGTCTTCGTCGGCCCCGATAACGGCGTCTTCAGCTATGTGCTGGCGACAGAGACCGACCTGCGCGCCTATCACCTCGACGTGCGCGACTACTGGCTCCCCGCGGTCAGCACGACGTTCCATGGGCGCGACATCTTCGCGCCCTGCGCCGCGCACGTGGCCCGCGGCGTGGCACCCGAGAAACTGGGCACGGCGATCCCCATCGACAGCCTGGTCCGCCTGCCCAATTTGCAGGCTACCGCCGGAGCCGGGGTCGTGCGCGGGCAGGTCGTGCACATCGACCGCTTTGGCAACGTCATCACCAATATCCCGGCGAACCTGCTGGCCGAACTGGGCGCCGGGCGCGCCGTCACCGTGCGCGTGGGCGGGCAGAATATCTGCGGCCTCGCCACCGCCTACACCGATGTCGCGGTCGGCGCCATGGTGGCGCTGATCAGCAGCGGCGGGTCGCTGGAGATCAGCGTGCGCAACGGCGACGCCTCGCGCCGGCTGGGTTGCCGGGCCGGCGATTGGGTTGAATGCCGCTGCCCGACGGCGGACAATGCACCCGAAAATTCTTGACAACGTGGGAGAGATTCTGTATAATACCTCTGCAAGTTGGGCGGGCACCCGCCCAACGATGCGCCGAAGTGGCGGAATTGGCAGACGCGCTACGTTCAGGGCGTAGTGACCATTGGGTCGTGTGGGTTCGAGTCCCACCTCCGGCACCCCGCGGGCCAGGCTCTAGAGCCTGGCCCTCTTTTTGCTTGCCCGATCTCCCCAGCCGCGCGGCCCGGTGGCATAAAGTGGTATAATAGGAGCAACGGTAGCTAGCGCAACAGAAGGAGGCACACAATGCCGCTTGGACCGACCGAATTAATCTTGATCTTGTTGATTGTCGTGGTCGTGTTTGGCGTGGGCAAGCTGACCCAGGTCGGCCCGGCGCTCGGCAAGAGCATCCGGGGCTTCCGCGATGCCGTCGAGGGCGAGCCGGACAAGCCCGCCGCGACCACAACCCCGCCCACCACTCCGTCCGCCGAGGACAAGAAGACGATCGTCTAGACCAGCGCGGCGGCCAGCAACGGGGCAGCGGCGGCCACGACCTGCTCCGGGGTAACGGCCGCCAGCGCGTCGCAGCGCAGCACGTCGATCCATTCCCACAACGGGATCCCACCGACCAGCGGGAACGAGCCGGCGCACGGCGCCGTGCTCTGTACCACGGCGTAGTCGCGGCCCTCGACCCCACCCGGCACCCAGGGCCGGTAGGAGCGCGGGTCCGTCACGCCGTAGATGCCGACGACGCGCGTTCCGGCGGCCACGGCAATGTGCAGCGGGCTGCTG
>CBJNAR010000304.1:0-5493 GCA_966434075.1 uncultured bacterium | reverse complement strand
CCCGGCCTGATCCGACTCGGCCGTTTGCAGAGGCGCCGGGGACGCAGACCTTTAGCCGGCGGCTGGTGCGCGCGCCGCCACGGATGACCCGGCCGGGTACGTATGCAGCGGGACCAGATCCTCCGCCCACCCCTGCAACACAGGGGTTAGCACGCGCCAGGCTTGTTCGGCCTCATCGCCGCGAATCGACAGCGTGCTGTCGCCCCGCAGGACATCCATCAGCACGCGGCTGTACGCGGGCAGATCGGGCGCGGGGAGATCCGCGGCCAGGTTGAGGGGCGCCAGGTGCGCGGGTGGGCCGGCGGCCCACCCGGTGAGCCGCAGACTGAAGTCGTGCGGGCCGTCGAGGCCGATGCGTAGCTCATTAGGAGGCGGCGGCCCGGCCTCGGCACCGAAAGGCAGGTGCGGCACGGGCCGGAAGCGCACGATGGCCTCCTTGCGCCGTTCGCTCAACGCCTTGCCGGTCCGCAGCAAGAAACGGGTACCGCTCCAGCGCCAGCTGTCCAGTTCCAGCACGACCTCAGCGAATGTCTCGGTACATCGCTTGGGATCCACGCCCTCCTCGTCCATGTAGGACGGGACAGTCCTGCCGTCGGCCCCGCCTGTGTTAGCGAGCCGCCCGGCGGTATAACGTGCCCGCCGGGTGCGGGTCGCGACGTCCGACGCAGTCATGGGGCGGACCGCGCGCAGCACGGCGAGCTTGCCGTTGCGCAAGTCCTCCTCGCCAAGCGTTAGGGGCGGTTCCATCGCGATCAGGCAGAGGATCTGCAGCAGGTGGTTCTGGATCACATCTTTGAGCGCGCCCGTCTTGTCGTAGTAGGAGACCCGGCCTTCCATCGCCAGGGTCTCGTCCCAGAGGATGTCCACTTGCGCGATGTGGGTGCTGTTCCAGACCGGCTCCAGGACCCGGTTCGCCAGTCGCACCCCGAGCAGATTCTGCACCGTTGAAAGTGCCAGGGCGTGGTCCACCCGGAACACCGCTTGCTCGCCGGCGACCCCGGTCACGCGCGCCAGCAGGGCGTTGAGGGCGATCGCGCTCTGCAGGTCCTCGCCGAACGGCTTCTCCAACACGATCCGGCTGCCTTCCGGCAACCCGATCGCGCCCAGCGCCCTAACCGCGGACGGGAACACGGCCGGTGGTAGGGCCAGGTACGCGGCCACCGGCTCGGCGGCAGCCCCCGCGGCGGGCTTTCCACCGGCCGCCGCCACGACTGCGGCCACGGTGCCGGGATCGTTGAAATCCACCTCGCGGTAGTGCAGAGAACGCACCAGTGCGGTACGGGCAGCCGCCGAAACCTGGGCCTTCGCGTACTGGTCAAGACTCTGCGCAGCATAGTGCCGGAAAGCCTGGTCGTCCCAGTCCTCACGGGCGGTGCCCACAACCCGGAAGCCCGCGGGCAGCTTGCCGGCATCGTACAACTCGGCGAGCGCCGGCAGCAGAAAGCGCGCCGCAAGGTCCCCCGTCGCCCCGAACAGCAACAATACCTTAATCATGACCAGGCTCCTTGCGGTTGAATCCAGAGCAGGTTCGGCCCAGCCGCTAGCTCAGCCGGCGAACTCGCGGACGGGCCGGCCTGTGATTCCAGGGGATGCGCGGAACAGCGCGCCGGCCAGGGGATCGGTGCCCGGCTCCAGGTTCTCTCGCGATGTAGTAATGAACAGTACGTCCAGGTGCGGGCCACCGAAGGCGCAGGCGGTCGTCTTGCGCGCCGGCACCTCCACGACGTCAGCAAGCCGGCCGTCCGGAGTGTAGCACCGCACTTGCCCGCCGTTGGAGAGGGCGACCCACACGCCCCCCTGCGCGTCCACCGTGAGGCCATCGGGGCGCAGGCCCTCGTCGGCGAGATCCACGAACAGCCGGCGGTTGGTTAATCCATGGTCCCGGTCGTAATCGAAGATGGAGATGCGATAGGTGGCGGTATCGTTGTAGTAGGCCTGCGCGCCGTCCGGGCTCCAGTCCAGCCCGTTTGAGACGGTGACGTCCCGCAGCACGGGGTGAACAACGCCGCCGGGATCCAGGCGGTACAGGGCACCCGCGCCGGGCTGCTGGTCGTAAGCCATCGAGCCGCAGTAGAAGCGGCCGTCGGGATCGCAGGCCCCTTCGTTCATCCGCACGCCGGCATCGCTCCACAACGGCTGCAAGTAGGTGAGCGTGCCGTCAGCCGCCTCGAGTGCGAAGCCGCGCTCCACCCCGATGACCGCGCCGCCCTGCTGCCGCGGACGCAAGGCCGCAGCGACCGTGCCCACATGGCGGCGGGTGACAACGCCGTCTGCCGGCAGGGCCAGGACATCCCCGGCCAGCATGTCCACCCACCGCAAGCCGCCCCAGCGCTCCGACCAAACGGGGCCTTCGCCGTGGTAGGCGACCGGGTCCGTCACTTGTTCTGCCTGCACGCCTGTACCTGCCTTTCTGTAGATGAGCGACACCCGTTGGCTGGGCACAGAGCCGAAACGCGCCGCGCAACACGAGATCACCTGGATAGATTATAGCACGTCGCGCCTGGCCGAGGCCTCCCGGCCTCGCCGGCATCGCGCCTATCGCCGTGCATCGGCGCCACACGCGGTGAGTGGCTTACGTGTGCGGAGAGTAGATCATGCAGTGCGCCGACTTGTGCAGCAGCACCGATCAGGCCGCTAAGATCGCGGCGAGGGGCGGTGCCGCCAGGCCTGGCGGTAGTAGGTGCCGGCCTGTTCGTGGGCGCCGCGCGCGGTCAGGAGCTCGGCGTAGGCATAGGCCAGGTCGGCGGCGGCCTCCCAGAGCTCGGCGTCGCGGGCCAGGTCGAGCGCGGTGGTAAAGCGGGCGTCGGCGGTGGCCGGGTCGCCCTGGGCTTCGGCCACGCGCCCGGCCATGCGCAGCGCCCGGATATAGGTGCGCAGCATATGGGACCGGGCCGCCGGATCGCCCTGGCCGGCCTGCGCCTGGTAGACCGCTTCGCTCAATTGCACGCCGCGGGCGCTGTATTCTGCCGCTTCCGCCTGCCGCCCGCGCGCCAGTTCCAGGGCGGCATAGCGCTGGTAGAGGGCGCTCAAATGGAGGGGGTTGCCGCCGGCTTCCAGCAGCGGGCGGGCGCGGGTCAGGGCCGCTTCCGCCGCCGGGTAGTCGCCCCGGTCGATCAACAACTCGGCCAGGTTGACGCTCATCTGCGCCGCCGCGGTCTGGTTCGCCATCGCCTCGTAGATGCCGATGGCCCGCTGGGCATAGAGCGCCGCGCGGGTTACGTCGCCTAGCGCTTTATAGGCCACGCTCAGCCCCCAGTAGATGCCCCACTGCCGTTCCACGTTACCGACCCGGTCGAGCAGCTTCAAGGCTTCCTGGTAGAAGGCCACGGCGCGCTGCGCGTCGCCCAGCGCCCAATAGTCGTTCGCCAGGTTGCTGTAGATCAGCAACTGGAGATTGGGGTCTTTGACCACGCCGGCCTGGATGGCCTGCACGCCGCGGGTGTGGTACTCCAGGGCCAGTTGCGGCAGATTCTGCTCGCAGTAGGCCCCGCCAATGAGGTTGCGCACCCGCTCGGCGGCCTCGCCGCCATCCTCTAGCTCACCGGCCAGGGCCAGCGTGCGCTCCAGTTCGCGCTGCGCCGCGCCGGCCTCGCCTGCCCGCAAATAGGCTAGCGCCCGGAGATAGGACAGGCGGTAGCGGGTGCTGGCGTCCAGTTCGTCCAGGGCATCCCCTGCGGTCTGCTCAGCCACGGCGATCAGGCGCAGCGCCTCGGTGCCCTGCCCCGTATCGATGGCCCGGCGCGCCCCGTCCAACTGATATTCCACATCCTCGGCCAGGGCGGCGAGGTCGATGGTGTCCACGGCCTCCGGGGCCACCGCCAGCGCTTCCGGCATGGGGATACCGAGCCGCCTGGACATCAGTTCCAGCGCCTTGAGCGAGGGCCGCGCCTTGCCGCGCTCCACAGCGCTCACATAACTCTTGGTGAATTCAGGCTGGGCCACGTCGTCCTGGGTCAGGCCCAACCGGTGCCGGGCCTCGCGCAGCCGCTGCCCCAGGCCGGTCAGCGGATTCTCGCCGGATGGCATATCCATGTCAGGGTCCTATTTCTCACATATGTGAACAATAAATCGCGGGTAAAATGTCTGCCTGTCACTTAACGGAAGCCGCGTCTAATCTCACTTAGAATAGCATACCGCAGGCGCTTACGCAAGCGGAGTCCGGCACCCCTTTTCAGGCCGGCGGACTGCCGGATCCGGCTACGCCCCGCGCCTGCTGTAAGCAGGTTTCATGCCCGGCCCCCGCTCCGTCTGTGGGCGTAGATCTCGGGCTGCAATCGTCGCGTTGGGTTCCGGTCCAGCGCGCGAGGGCGAATACACCGGGGTCCCGATGTGCGGATCGCGGGCCGGTGCTAAGATAGCATCATCAACGACAGCAACCACCGCCCGGACGCGGTACCAGCGGCCACCGAGCCGAGAGAAAGGAACCCACGATGTATACCAATGAATACGGGTTGCAGCGCCTGGCCCTGGAGACTCCGCAGGCACGGGTCCGCGACGCCCGCCGGGCCGAACGCGCGCAGATCGCCCACGCCGCCCATCAGGCGCCCGCCGCCGCGGCGTCGCAGCCGCGCCTGGCCCGGCTCCTGGCCGGGCTGCACCTGACCACTCGCTAACCCACAGCGCGCTTCCCTCCCAGAATGATGGTAGGCCGGGTGATACACCCGGCCTGCTGCACTTTCCCCCCGCTGCCGCGGGCCGCCCCGACCGGGACAAAGGCCCGCGCCCGGCTCCGTCCGCCGATGGGGAAAAACAGTTCGCAAGTTCCGCGTCGGGACCGACCCCCATTTGCCCATCGCGACCGACGTGCTCCGGCGCATTGTCGGCTATAGTAGCTATGACGACGAACACGCATACCTGGACATGAAAGGGAGTCGTAGACTGTGTCGGTTCAGAATATAGACCCGGAGTTCAAGGTCTACAGGCCGGTGGATGATGCAATCCTTACCGCGCAGACCGTGGCCGGCCTGTACGGGCGCGCCCAATGGCGCGGGAAACTCTACCGGCTCTTCGCGCGCCTGACCCGCCAGGGCTACCGGCTCCGCGATCTGGCGACCGCCGAAGCCGATGCCACCATCACCCGCCGCTACTACGCCGGAACGCAGACGGTGCCCCTGGCGGCCATTCGCGGCAGCGAGAGCCGCGGCGCCGACTTCGACTCGCGATTCCACCCGCTTCGCCCGCACGACCGCAACCGCTGGTTAAGCGTCGCCACCGCCTGGCACCAGGGCGTGGATCTGTCGCCCGTCGAACTGATCCAGATGGGTACACACTACTTCGTCCGCGACGGCCACCACCGCATCTCCATCGCCGCCGCGCTGGGCGTGCGTGACATCGAGGCCAACGTAACCGTCTGGCAGATGGCCGCGCCGGCGCCGCAGCCGATCAGCAGCCCGGTAGCGTGCGCGGAGCCGTCCACCGCATAGACGGCTCCCGCGCGGCGCGCCCCGGTTTTTCGGCGCAGCGGCCCGGTTGATCCAACCGGCGCTCTACCGG
>CBJNAR010000303.1:0-5498 GCA_966434075.1 uncultured bacterium | reverse complement strand
CCCTCTTTACACGCCCCGCGCCCTCTGCTACAATAGCGCACAGAACGGATCTGCATAGCGCCCGGCGCGGGGGGAGACCGGGAGAGTAGGAACGACGAGGGGGCGCGATGAAGCAGACGAGTGGGCGGGTGGCCGCGCCGGCGAGGGCCACGGCCCCGGCGCGCGCCGGGAGTTTTGTGGGGCGGCAGGCCGAACTGGCGCGGTTCGCGGAGGCTGTGCGCGCGCCCCAACCGGCGTTCTGGGTCTTGCATGTGTACGGGCCGGGGGGCATCGGCAAGTCGAGCCTGCTGGCCGAGTTCCGCCGGCTGGCGGCGGACGCGGGGTGCCCGGCTGTCCTGGTGGATGGGCGCAACGTGGCGGCGACCCCGGCGGGCTTTCGCGCCGCGCTGGCCGAGGCGGGGTTTAGCCTGGCGCCCATGCCGGGCCGCCGGGTGTTGCTGATCGATACGTATGAGCTATTGGGCGCGCTCGACCCCTGGCTGCGCGACGAGTTCCTGCCGGCGGTGCCCGACAACATCCTGGTGGTCATCGCCGGGCGCGAGCCGCCCGCGCTGGCCTGGCGGCACGACCTGGGCTGGCAGGAGTTGACAGCGGCGATCGAGCTAGACAACCTGCCGGAGGCCGATGCGCGCGCCTACCTGGCCCGCCGCCAGGTGCCCGAAGCCCAGCACGCGGCGGCCCTGCGCTTCACCCGTGGCTATCCCCTGGCCCTCTCGCTGCTGGCCGAAATCTTCGTGCAGCAGCCGGCCACCAGCTTCAGCGGGCAGGCCCCGCCCGACGTGGTGGGCGTGTTGCTGGACCGCTTCCTGCGCGAGGTGCCGAGCGAGCGGGCGCGGGCGGCGCTGGCGGCCTGCGCCATCGTGCGCACCCTCACCGAACCGCTGCTGGCCGCACTGCTCCAGGTCGACGACGCCATGGCCGAGTTCGACTGGCTGCGCGGCCTCTCTTTCATCTACGCCGGACCCCGCGGCATCTACCCGCACGACCTGGCCCGCGAGGCGCTCGAAGCCGACCTGAAATGGCGCGACCCCGAAGCGTTCGGCGCGTTCCACCGGCGGGCGCACGAGTACTACGTGCTGCGCATGCGCTCGCCGCAGGACGACGACGACAACTACCACGATTTCGTCTACCTGCACAAGAACCCGCGCATCCGCGCCGTGTTCGCCTGGGACCAGATGCACGGGCTGCGGGCGACCGCGCCGTGGCCCACCGACTGGGCCCATCTGCGATCCATGGTGGCCCGGCACGAAGGCGCGGAAGCGGCGGCGCTGGCTGACTTCTGGTACACGCGCCAGCCGGAGGGCGTCACGGTCATCCGGCGCGACGACGGCCCGCCCGAAGGCTTCCTGTTCCACCTCATTTTGCGCCCCGCCGACGCGGCCACCTACGCCGCCGAGCCGGCGACCGCCGCCGCCTGGCGCTATATCGAGGCGACCACGCCCCTGGAGAGCGACGAGGTGGCGAGCCTGCTGCGCTTCTGGATGGCCGCCGACAGCTACCAGGCCGTCTCGGCGGTGCAGGGCGTGGCCTTCGTCATCGCCGCCCGCCACGTCATCACCACGTCGCACCTGGTGCGCACCAGCTTTGTCTTCGCCGACCCGCCCGCCTGGGAAGCGGTCATGGCCCACTTCGACCTGACCCGCCTGCCCGCCGGCGATTTCACCGTGGGCGGCCACACCTACGGCGTCTTCACGCACGATTGGCGCGCCCGCTCGCCTACCGCCTGGCTGGCGGCCATGGCCGACCGGGAGGTGACGGAGGAACTGGCCGCGCCGCTCGATGCGCCGCCCGGTCCGGAGGTGGTGCTCGATCAGGCCGCGTTTGCCGCCGCCGTGCGCGATGCCCTGCGCGACCTGGGCGACCGCACGGCCCTGGCCGCCAACCCGCTGCTGGGCACGCCGCTGGTCGCCCGGCGTGTGCCGCCCACCGCCGGGGAGACCGAGCGCGCCGCGGCGTTGCGCGCCGTGGTGCTGGAGGCGCTGGCGCCGCACGCCGCGAATCCGCGCGAGGTGCCTTTCTATCAGGCGCTCTACTACACCTACGTGGTGCCGGTAGGCAGCCAGGACCGCGCGGCCCGCCGCCTGGGCGTGCCTTTCAGCACCTTCCGCCGCCACCTCAAGGCCGGCACCGACCGGCTCATCGCGGCGCTGTGGGCGCTGCGGTAGCCGGGTAGCCCGGAGGCTCAAGCCTCCGGCTACCATTACGAAGCCCGCCTGCGCGGGCTGGGTCAATCCCAAGCAGTCCGCGCAGGCGGGCTTTGTAGAGGTAGCCCGCTCCTTGAGGGGCGGGGCGGCGCCGCCGAAGTGTGCCGCTAACGGGCCGCGCCGTCTAGCTCCCCCTTCCCGCGCCGGGAAGGTGAGTGGCTGCAAACGTACTCGATGCCCGACGACAGCGCCGCGCCGTCTATCTCCCCCTTCCCGCGCCGGGAAGGGGGCCGGGGGGTTAGGCCCGTCTCAGCCCTTCTTCGGCCCCTGTTTCACGACCTCGTCGAGGTTGATGCGGCTGAGGATATGGCGCGCGGTGCGGACGAGGCTGGTCAGGCGGCGCATCGTGTTCGCTTGCAACTCCGGGTCATCGGCGAGTTCGCGGGTCAGCACCGGGCCCATGGTCTGTTCCACGATGTCGGCGGCGGTCAGCAGGGCGCCGATGCCGTAGCCCTGCACGATGCGCTGGCGCCCCGTGTGCTCCAAGATCTGGGTCAGGTGTGTCGGGTCGTACGCGATGAGGCTGGCGATCATGGCATCGACAATCGCCGTGAAGCGCTCGGTGACGACGGCCAGTGGGACGTTGTGATAATCGGGGATTTCCTGGTGGATACGCCGGGCGATCACGTCGATCATGGCGGCGCGCTGGGCGCGCAAGATCTCGGCGACCCGATCCGGGGGGTTGTGGCCGCTCATAGCAGGTTGGTTGCTCCATGTAAGTAAGGTCGGGCGCCGCAAGCGCAAGCCGGCGCCAGATGCGGTCGCGGTCCCTGCATTGGGCTGGAGGATGGTCGCGCCGATCCGCGCCCCCATTATAGCACATCCGGTCCCCGGCGGCAGCGCCCGGTTGGCCGCGGTGGCGCATTTACAAGGCGCGGGCGACGTGCTATCATGGCAATAAGCCCGGCGCGGCCCGCCCTGGTCACCCCGCCGGACCCCTCTGCCGCCGTCGCCCGCGCCCGTGCCGGTGCGACGATCTTGACCGCTGCGCCCACGCCCGCAGCCGATGCTCGCGGCGGGCCCCAGGCCCCGCCCCCGGAGAACCATATGGCGACTCCCGCCTTCCCCACCGTCATGCCTCACCGGCTGCCTATCTTCGCCCTGCTGATCGCGAACGCGGTGTCCCTGGTCGGCAGCACGCTGACCAGCATCGCCGTGCCCTGGTTCGTGCTGCTGACCACCGGCAGCGCCGCCAAGACCGGACTGACCGCGTTTTTCTCGTTGTTGCCGCTGGTGCTGGGCGGCTTCTTCGGCGGCGCACTGGTCGACCGCCTGGGCTTCAAGCGCACCAGCGTCGGCGCCGACCTGCTGAGCGGCGTGGCTGTGGCCATGATCCCGCTGCTCTACGCGGCCGGCCACCTGCCCTTCTGGGCGTTGCTGATCCTGGTTTTCGTGCGCAACCTGTTCGACATCCCCGGCGGCACCGCCCGCCAGAGCATGATCCCCGACCTGGCGCGCGCCGCCGCGCTGGACCTGGGGCGGGCCAACGCCTCGGTCGAGTCGATCCGGCGCTTCGCGACGTTGCTGGGGCCGCCGCTGGCCGGGGTGCTGATCGCCGCCGCCGGCCAGAGCAACGTGCTGTACCTCGACGCCGCGTCGTTCCTGGTCTCCGCCACCGTGGTCGGGGTGGCCGTGCCCGCGCTGCGGCGCGAGCGCAGCGGCCCGGCGCACTACCTGACCGACCTGCGCGAGGGCCTGCGCTTCCTGCACGCCGATCGGCTGGTGGTCGCGCTGATCACCGTCCTGGCGCTGACCAACGTGCTGCTCAACCCGCTGTTCATCGTCATCCTGCCGGTTTACGCTAACGTCACCTCCGGCAGCGCACTGAACCTGGGGCTGATGATCGGGGCATTCGGCGGGGGCACGCTGGCGGGTGCGATCCTGTTCGGCCTGCTGGGGCCGCGGCTGCCGCGCCGCGCCCTGCTCACCGGCGGTATGCTCGTCACCGGGCTGCCGCTCTGGCTGCTCAGCACCCTGCCGCCGCTGCCGATCACCGCCGCCGCGCTGGCCGTGATGGGCCTGGCGCTGGGACCGCTGGGGCCGCTGGCGCTGACCGTGCTGGGTGAGCGCACCCCCGACGCCCTGCGCGGGCGCGTCTTCGGCGCCTTCGGTACGCTGGCGAACATGTGGATCCCGCTAGGCGTGCTGGCGACCGGCTATCTGCTCGACGCCTTCGGCGCGCGCCCGATCATCCTCGGCCTGGGCGTAGTCTATCTGGTCTTCAGCCTCAGCACGCTGTTCATCCCGGTCTTCCACCAGTTGGGCACGCCCGCGAGCCGGGACGACGCCTCCGGCCCACCTGCGCCTGCCCCTAAAGGGGCATCTACAGAAGCATCGCCCGCACTGCTGCCCGAAGGCTGAGTAGTTTTTCCAAATGTCTTTGTCACTCTGAGCGCAGCGAAGAGTCTCGTCTTGTGCCCCAACGAGACGAGATTCTGAGCGCAGCGAAGAATGACAATGCTTGGGTGACAGACTACCAGGGCGCCGGCGTCCTGCTCGCGTGGTATACTGGGGTTGCAACGACACGGTATACAGGCGGGCGGCGGCCCCAGGCGGCGCCCGCAGGGGGGCAAGACGATGGACGATCTGAGCAGCATGAAATGCGTGGCCTGCCGCAAGGGCGAGCCGACCGTCAGCGAGGCCGAGATGGCGGCGCTGCGCCCGCAAATCCCCGACTGGCAGGTGATCGAGCGCGAGGGCATACCGCGCCTGGAGCGGGTGTTCACGTTCCCCAACTTCGCGGCGGCGCTGGCCTTCACCGACCGGGTGGGCGCGCTGGCCGAGGCCGAGGGTCACCACCCGGCGCTGCTGACTGAGTGGGGCCGCGTCACCGTCACCTGGTGGACGCACAAAATCGGCGGCCTGCACCGCAACGACTTCATCATGGCCGCCAAAACCGACCAACTGGCCGGGTAAGCCGCCTGCAACACCGCCCTCCGCTTGCGGTGTAGGGGCCGGTTTCAAACCGGCCGGCTGCCCAATGCACGGCCGGCGCCCCACCGAGCTGGGCATTCGTCTCGATGGGAAGGGGACAGGCGCTCCGGAATCTGCGGAAACTTCCGCGCGGCATACGGCACCCTTCGCCGCGCGGATCGGGTTTACTGGAGACAGGCCCGTAACCCACCCGCAGAAGGAGGCGACCCCTGTGCCAACCGACCTGACCTGTCCCGACATCCCGGCCCGGCGCGCCGGCAGCGTGCTTGCCGGTGCCGGCCCGTTCCCTGACCCGCCCGGCGCGCCGGTCGAGTGGCGGCGGGATGCCGGCCGCTTTCCCGCGCCGCTGACGCCGATGTA
>CBJNAR010000302.1:0-5498 GCA_966434075.1 uncultured bacterium | reverse complement strand
TCCGCGTGTGGGCGCGCTGGCTGCGCCAGTTCGGTGCTTCCAGCGTCCCCTACCTGCTCACGAACTTCGTGCGCCGCCCCGGCCGCATCTACAGCGCGCCCGGCCAACTGACCCTGGAACTACCGGCCTTGCCGCTGGATATCGTGCTGGAGATGGCCGGCTACACCGCAACCCTGGCCCGCGTGCCGTGGCTCGGCGGGCGGCACCTGCATTTCACGATGGGAGCGCCGGAGCGATGATAAGATGGCTAACCGCGCTGTGGACCTGGCTGACCCGCGGATGGCGCCGCCGCCCGCCGGCTCTGACGGCCACGCTGCCGCCCACCGGAGTCTTGGAGCCGGGTGCAGTAGGCCCGGTCGCGCCGGACGGTGATAGGGATGGTGATGCAATGGAGACCAGAACCGGCAACATGCACGATTTCCCACGGGTGGCGGAAGCCGCAGGCGACGAGCAGGGCCTGCTGCTCGTCGCGGAAGCGGCAGACAATGCGGAGAGCCTGCTGCTCGTGGAGGACCGCACGAACAACGAGCAGCGCCTGCTGCTGGTCGAGGAAGTGCCGGCCACCGAGCAGCGCCTGCTGCTGGTCGAGGAAGTGCCGGACACCGAGGCCGGCGGGCTGCTGGTCGCGGAAGGCACCGGGGGCAGGGAGCAACTGTTGCTCGTAGCGGAAGCCGCGGACCACACGGCAGATAAACAACTCATGGCGCATGACAGCGGCACGGAGCAACTTCTGTTCATCGAGGAAGTCACTGACCAGCAGGAGCAACTCCCATTCATCGAGGAAGTCGCCGGCACACGAGAGCAACTCCTGTTTATCGAGGAAGTCGCCAACCAGCGAGAGCAACCAGCGCGCGACCCGGATGCCGGCGCCGGCGCGGATAGCGCCGGGGGCGGGGAGCAAGTCAGGGACCGCACGGAGCATCTGCTGCTGGTGGAAGAAGCCGGGGACGCCGAGGACCCCGCCCCGCGCGTGGAGGAAGCTACGAACGGCGAGGCCCACCTGCGGTCCGTCGAGGAAACCGCCACCGGCACAGACCCTGAGCTACTTGTGGAAGAAGATATAAACGACGTGGAGGTTCTGCTGCCGGCGGAGGAAGTTAGCAGCGATTCCACGCCCGCGCCGCGGGCCGAGGAAGCCCCGGATCACGCAGATAACCCGCCGCTGGTCACGGAAGCCCTGGACAGCACAGACAGCGAGGTGGTCATTGTGGAAGTTGAGACAGGCGCGTTCCGCGCCGCTGATGCGCAGGAGCCGGCCGGAATGTATGATCGCCTGTTGTCCCCGGTGATCGTACTGTCTTCGGCGGCATATGAGACGAGTATGGAGCATCTCTGGGACGAGTTGCAGCGCGTCGACCTCCTGGTGCGGGCGCAGACGGTGCTCTGGTTGCAGACCATCGGCGACTACAAACCGGAGAACCTGTGGGGCATGGTCCATGTCACCGACGCCGAGGTGGCCGCGTACCTGCAAGCGCCCTTCGCGCGGCCCGCTGCTACACGAGCGGCATACCCCGGTGCCGTGGGCGACTACGAGGCGGCGGCGGCGAACATGGCCGCGTGGATTGCCGCCAGGCACGCCTGCGGCGATCCGCCGGAACCGCTACGGCTGGCGCAGCTATGCCGGCTCTTCCACCTTTCCCCAGTCGAACGGGATGTGCTGCTCATCTGCCTCCTACCGGAGATCGACGGCCGCTACCGTCGTCTATTCGGTTATCTCCAGGACGATGCCTCGCGCACCCGACCCACAATCGAGTTGGCGCTACAAATTCTCGTCCCCCATGGCCTGGATGCCGAAAGCGGGCGGAAACTGTTTGCGGCGGGCGGGTCTCTTACCCGCTGCGGACTGCTGGTCGCGGCCGGCGATACACCCGGCGATGAGCCGCTCCCGCTCCGTTCAATCCGCATCGACGACCGCATCGCCGGCTTTCTGCTCGGAAATGATGAACCGGACGCCCGGCTCGTGAACATCCTGGCGGAGTATCCGTGTACGAGACCTGCTAATTGGGATGAGCTGATTATTGATCAAAAGCGGAAAGCCGCGCTGCAAGACTTCGCCCGCTGGTGCCAAAATCAGCGCGTGCATGCGGCCGGCGGGGCCACGCTGTTTCTACATGGGCCTTATGGCAGCGGGCGCCGGACAGCCGCTTGCGCGATTTGTGCGGACAGTGGAACCGACCTCCTCGTAGTCGAAGCGGGTGCGGCCTTGCGGTCCCCGGTCCTCTTCGAACAAATCGTGGATCTCGCCTATCGCGAAGCGCGCCTGCGCGGCGCGGCGATTTATTGGGCCGGCTGTGAGCAATTGCTGGAACCTGACCAGCCCGCGGCCCGCTGGCAACATCTGGTGGCAGCAGCCGAGGGATTCGCTGGACTGACGTTCCTGGCAAGCAGCACCGCCTGGGATCCGGCGGATCGGTTCCATGATCAGGTGTTCTTGCGGCTGGAGTTCCCGATCCCAACCTACGATCTCCGCGTGACACTCTGGCGGCGCTACCTGCGAGCGGTGCGCTTCGCCGACCCGCAGATCGACCGGGAGGCCCTGCCCGAACTGCTGGCGAACAGCTTCCAGCTTACGGCGGGCCAGATGCGCGACGCGCTGGCGACCGCCCGCGAGTTAGCCGCTGTACGTATGCTGGGCGACCATGGCGATCCGGCCCAGCCGGCCCTGCGGGTGGACGACCTGTACGATGGCTGCCGCCGCCAATCGGGCCAGCGGCTGATCGCCTTCGCGCGCCGGGTGGAGCCAAGCACGCAACTAACCTTTGCCGATCTGATCCTGCCCGACACCAATAAACAGCAACTAGAGGAATTACGCCAGCGCATCCGCTACCGCAGCCAGGTATTCAGCGGCCTCGGCTTTGAGCGGCGCCTGACGCTGGGCAACGGGCTAACCGCCCTCTTCACCGGGTCGTCCGGCACAGGCAAGACGATGGCGGCCGGTCTACTGGCCCGCGAGCAGCGGGTGGATCTTTATAAAATCGACCTGTCGAGCGTGGTAAGCAAGTATGTCGGGGAAACCGAGAAGAACCTGAGCCGCATCTTCGCCGAAGCCGAGAATTCCAACGCCATTATCTTCTTTGACGAAGCCGATGCCCTCTTCGGCAAGCGCGGCGAGGTCAAGGAAGCGCAGGATCGCTGGGCCAATATCGAGGTCAACTTCCTGTTGCAACGAATCGAGGAATATGCCGGGGTCGTCATCCTGGCAACCAACTTGCGCCAGAACATCGACGAGGCGTTCTTGCGCCGCATCCACCGCATTGTCGAATTCCCGTTCCCCGATGAGCACGCCCGTAAATCTATCTGGATCGGGATGTTCCCCGCCGGGCTGGGCCGGCCAAGCGACGATGATCTCGGCGATCTCGCCAAACGCTTCGCCTTGCCGGGCGGCAGCATCCGCAACATCGTGCTGGACGCGACCTTCCTGGCTCTGACAGCCGACAGCACGAACGCCGGCGGCGCCACTCAGGTGCGAGTCGAGCATCTGGTGCGGGCAACGGCGCGCGAATACCAAAAACTGGGCAAGCCGCTCAACAAGGGGGAGTTTGGCGAGGAGTATTACGAGTGGATCGAGGATAAGATCCTCCTGCTGCCGCCGCCAGATCGCGATACCCGATTCCGCATCTGGCTGGAGGCGTTCCCGCCCGAAGTGGTGATGCCAAGTAGCCGGAACCTCCGCGACCTGGCGGATCGCTTCAAGCTGCGGCAGTATAGTATTCAATCTGCGGTGCGGGCGGCCATTGCCCATGCCCGGCGGGCAGGCAGCGTGGGGGCCGACGGCCGGCTGATCGTGACCCTGGCGCACCTGGCGCTCGGCCTTGCCGAAACGCAACGCGACCAGGGTCTGCCGGTCACATGCGATCTGTTCGGCGATGAGCTTTACGAATTAGCAGTCGGCTCCGCTGATTTCGCGGTGTAGGAGCCGGTTTCCAACTGGCCTGGACGCCAGATGTAGGGGCCGGTTTGCAACCGGGCTGCAGCCCAGCAGCATCAGCGTGGTGGAATACCGGCGCAAGCCGGCTTGCGCCGCCAACTGGGTGGTTGAGGTAATATGTCCGTAGCGGGCAAAACACAAATCGAGGCGCACAGCCTCGCGCAGGCGCTCCCCGTGGCGGCCAAGCAACCGGACGTCCGCAAGGGACCGGTGAGCCGGTTGGCACAATCCGTCGCGCCGGGCGCGACGAACCATCCCTTGCCGCCACCCGACGGCACGCCCGCGGTAGCGCGGGCGGCCGGTATCTTAACCGATACCGCCCACCGGCCGGGCGCGGCCAGCCGTTCGCGCATGGCGGCGGCCATGCAAGGCGCCGTCGGCAACGCGCGCCTGAACCGTATGTTGGGCGTACCGCCGCCCGCGGGCCGGTCCGGCGATCTCGTGAACCGCGCCGCCGCCGCGCCCGCGCGCCCCGAATCTCCGGCGGGCGATCTGGCCGTCAGCCACCCCGACAGCCCGGCGGAACGCGAAGCCGAAGCCGTCGCCCGGCACGTCACGGCGGGCCGGACCGCGCCGCGCATTATGCAGACGCCGAGCGCCGGCGGCCCGGTGCGCCGGCAGCCGGATGATGAGCACCCCGCCGCCCCGGATACCCACCCGCCGGAAGCACAGCCCTCCCAACACGCGGCGCCCGAACCCGCGAACGCCCAGGTGCAGCCCGCGACGGCCGGCGGCGGCCCGGCGGCGGGCGCAATCAACACCGCGCCCGCCGCCCAGGCCATTGCCGGGAAAGGTGCCGGCAGCCCGCTGCCGCCCGCCACCCGCGGGACGCTGGAAAGCCGCATGGGCGCCGACCTGAGCGCCGCGCGCATCCATAGCGATGCCGGCGCCAACCGCGCCGCCGGGGCGCTGAATGCCCGCGCCTTCACCCACGGCAGCGACATTTACCTGGGCCACGGCGAGTCGCCCCACGACACGGCGCTGATGGCCCACGAACTGACCCACGTGGTGCAGAATACCGCCACGCCCGCCACCCCCGCCGCGCGGCTACTGAAGCCGGTGCCCGCCAGTCCTGCGCCACCGGCCCCCACTCCCGCGCCACCGGCCCCCACCGCCCAGCCGCCGGGCACAAAACAACCCGCCGCGCCGGATGGCGATGTTGCCCCCGGCGTGCTGGATCTGAAAGGCAACACTGGCCCGTTCCAGCCGCCCGAACCGATGGCCGCCTTCCTGGATCAACATCCCCATGCGCTGATGAACGTACGCTTCGGCCAATGGGCGGAAGGGCAACTTCATGTCGAGAAGCAGGGTGGAAAGTACACGGCGAAGAAACAAGCCATCCCGCTAAGTCATCCTCTGTTTGCGCGCGTTCACGACGCACTGCCGGGCGCGACTCCCAGCCTGATCCTGGAAATGCCTGACGGGCATTTCACGGGCTATATCAGTCTGGCGGCGGCGGCCAAGATCCCCAACAAAGACGAGCTACCGCAACTGCTGCAGAAAGCACCCGATCTTCTCGGCCTCGCCGGGTTCGATTTCGAATCGCTGCCCAAGATCACCAATACCCTGG
>CBJNAR010000301.1:0-5500 GCA_966434075.1 uncultured bacterium | reverse complement strand
TCGCAGCTTCTTCAAGCACTACGGGTATTAGTTATTTATGCTCCTATCAGTAACGCGGGGGCCGGTTTCAAACCGGCCCCTACAGCCCATTGTCAGGAGCGGGCCAGGTCGTGACCCGGGCGGCAGGGGCGGGCGCGGCGGGTACCGGATGGGGCAAGATGGCATTGAACGCCAGGGCCGCACAGCGCGTGTAGATGAGGCTGCCCACCACGCCGTTGACCAGGTAGCAAGTCACCAGGGTCAGCGGCCAGGCGCGCAGGCCCAGCACGGCGTTCAGCAGGGCCGCCGTGAGCAGCCCGGCCACGGCGGCGAGCGGTGCCGCGAGCCCGGCCCCGACGAGATTCAAGCTGACCCAGCGCCCCGTGCCCGTGACCCAGTGCCGCAGCACCAGCCACTGGCCGCCGGTCAGGATGGCCCCGACCAGGAGATTGGCGGCGAGTTGGGGCAGGGGCAGCAGCGTGGTAAAGCCGCGCCACTCCTGCAGCGAGTTGTAGGCGAAGTAGGCGCCCAGGCCGCCGCCGACGGTGCAGCCCGCCGTGGTGGCCGGGATCCACCACCCGGCGGCGACGTACCGGCGCAGGGCGCCCCACTGCAGCAGCGCGACGATCAGCCCCACGATGACGCCGATGCTGCTGCCCAGCGCCAGCGTGCGCACGATGCTGATGTGCGGCCCCAGCAGCACGTTGGCGCCGCCCTGGAACAGCAGCCAGCCCGCGGCCGCTGCCCGGCTGCAGCGATGGATCAGGGTCTGCCGCGCGCGCGGCTCGGCGATGGCGATCATTTCGCCCATTGAGCGGCCATGAAGTCCTGAGCCGACTGCGGCATATGGTTCCCGGTGTAGTTGTGCCAGGCGATCCGCGCCATTAGGGTGTCCCGCGCTTGTAGGAGTGGGCAGAGCGCGCCCCGGCAGCCGTCCCCTGTCACGGACCGGGGCGGGGCGTCGCTGTCAGGGTACAGCGGGGTGGGGTCGTAGGGCACGCCGGGAATCGGGTCGTGCTCGATCAGGTCGTAGGGCGTGTCGACGGCGAAGATGGCGATATGCCGCTGCCGCAGCCACGCGCCCAGGCCGCGCGCCACCTCGGTCTTCATCCCGCCGGCCTCCACCCCGGCGAGCAGATTGGACCAGCGCAGCGGGAAGGCGAAGCCGAGCGGGGCGTCGACGATCAACGCCGCGCGCAGCCGCGCGTCGAGCGCGAACGCGCCGCGCATGGCCCGGCTCAGATACGAGACCAGGGCCGCGCCGCCCGCGCTGGTGCCGATGACCTGGATGCTGCGCGCCGTCGTGTTCGCGGACAGGGCCGCCGCGATGGCATCGGGGCCGTCGGCGGCGGTTTGCACGCTCACGTAATGGATATGGTCCGCCGCCCACTGCGGGAAACCGGGCGCTTCATAGGCGGTCGCCGTCTCGCCAGCGTAGAGGCGGCTTAATTCCTCGTAATACTCGCCCCAGGCGGTGCGGTTCGACTTGCCGCAATCGATCGGGTTCGAGACGCACCCGCAGACCAGATAGTAATCGCGGGCGGCGAGCGGGACCGGCGCGGGTTCGCGCGCGGGCGGGGCCTGGAGATAGGCGCGGGTGGCGGTCGCCTCGACCTGATCGGTGATGGACCCAAGGATCGACGGGACCATGAGGCAGACGGCGACAATCGCGGTGCCCAGCGCGTTGGTCCAGCGGTGGGTGCGCGGCGCGCTACGTGCCCCGGCGGCAACGGGCGCGGGGATACGCGTTACGCGTCCTGGTCGCGGAGTTGTAGTTGCGGTCATAGCCGGCCTGCCTCTGCGCCCTGTAGCGGGTGTCGCCGCTCGCGTGGCCGTAGGGTCGCTGGCGAGTAAGGCGGGTGCTACGCGATCATTATAGCAGAGCCAGGTATACGGGGTGGTGAACCGCAGGTGACAAATCGGGGAACAACCGCAGGGCGCGGGATGCGGCTACATGCCGCGCGGCCCGGCAAAGCTGCCGGGCCGCACGGGATTGGCGCGGGATTAATAGAGCGGGACGCTCGGGTCCACGTCCTGGGACCAGGCGTTGATGCCGCCCTTGAGGTTCTTCAGCTTGCGGAAGCCCAGGCCGCGGAGCTCCTGCACGGCGCGGGCGCTGCGCGTGCCGCCCTTGCAGTAGACCACGATGTCGTCGGCGGTGTTCAGTTCGCCGGCGCGGGCCTGCACCTGGCCGACCGGGATCAGCGTGGCGCCTTCCAGGTGGGCGATGTCCCACTCGTGCGGCTCGCGCACGTCGAGCAGCACCAGGTCGTCCCCGGCGTCGAGCCGCCGCTTGAGCTCGGTCGCCGTGATGTCCCAGGCGTCGTCCTCGGCAGTGTGCGGGCGGATGCCGCAGAACGCCTCGTAGTCGATCAGCTCGGTGATCGTCGGATGCGTGCCGCAGATGGGGCAATCGGGGTCCTTTTGCAGCTTCATCTCGCGGAACTTCATCTTGAGCGCATCGTAGAGCAGCAGGCGGCCCACCAGCGGGTCGCCGATGCCCAGCAGCAGCTTGATCGTCTCGGTGGCCTGGATGATGCCGATCATGCCGGGCAGCACGCCCAGTACGCCGCCTTCGGCGCACGAGGGCACCAGGCCGGGGGGCGGCGGCTCCGGGTAGAGGCAGCGGTAGCAGGGGCCTTCCTGTGCCCAGAACACCGACGCCTGGCCGTCGAAGCGGAAGATGCTGCCGTAGACGTTGGGCTTGCCCAGCAGCACGCAGGCGTCGTTCACCAGGTAGCGCGTCGGGAAGTTGTCCGTGCCGTCCACGATCACGTCGTAGGGCGCGAAGATCTCCAGCGCGTTGTCCGACGACAGCGCCGTGTCGTAGAGATCGACCTGCACGCCCGGATTGACCTCCAGGATGCGGTCGCGGGCCGACTCCAGCTTGGGCTGGCCCACGCTGCTGGTGTTGTGGATGATCTGGCGTTGCAGGTTGCTGTAATCGACCACGTCGAAGTCGACGATGCCGATGCGGCCCACGCCCGCCGCGGCCAGGTAGAGCGCCAGCGGCGACCCCAGCCCGCCCGCGCCGATCATCAGCACGCTGGCCGCCTTGAGCTTCTTCTGCCCGTCGAGACCGATTTCGGGCACGAGCAGGTGGCGGCTGTAGCGCTGGATCTCGCCGGCGTCGAGGCTGGTGTGGCCGTTCTCGACCAGCGGGCGGCGCGCGGTCTGCGCGGGCGCGCCCCCGGCGATGGCCGGGATGATCGAGAGGCTGTCGTCCGCGGTCAGCCTGGTCTTGCCGCGCTCCAGGTAGCGCACGTCTTCGTCGTTCAGATAGATGTTGACGAAGTTGCGCAGGGCGCCGCTTTCGTTATAGAGATGCTTCTTGAGACCGGGATAGCGCCCGGTGAGATCGGCCAGCGCCTCATCGACGGTGCCGGCGTCCAGTTCGACCTCTTCTTGCCCCTCGGCATATTGCTTGAGGGCCGTGGGTATCAGAATCTTTGCCACAGTGGCTATACTCCTTTTGCTAGCGAACCTGCGACCGTCAGATCCTCCTCGTCGAAGGCCGAGCGGTCGTCGCGCAGGGTCCAGGACCGCATCTCGTGAGGCTGCCCGTCCCGGACCGACACTATAATATACGAGTACCAGGGCCAGGCGTGATCTCTGTCGTAGGTCGACGCCACCGCCGGGGCGTTGGGGTGCGAGTGATAAAAGCCGACCACGCTCAGCCCGGCGGCGCGCCCCGTCTTCTGCGCGCGCAACATATCCCCCGGCGTGATGAGGAAGCGATGATACTGCTCCTCGGACTCGAACTGGTTCTCGATGGGCAACAGGTCGGCCACGGTCTTGTGGCCGCCGGCCTCGCGGCCCAGCAACACGCCGCAGATCTCATTCGGATAGCCCGCCGTGCCGTGGCGACGAATCGCCTCATCGTGCGCGGCGGTAATCTCGACACTCATATCGGTCCTCTATATATGTATACGGCTGCCGGTTTGCTGCCCCGCCGGCCTCTCCCCCGGCCCCTCCCCGGCGCGGGGAGGGGAGACGGCTCAGGGCGGCGGGGTCGGGCGCCCGCCCAACCTCTCCCCCAGCCCCTCCCCTTCCCGGAGCGGGGAGCAACGTTCCTTCCCCCTTCCCGCGCCGGGAAGGGGGGCAGGGGGGTTAGGCCGGCCCCGGCCCAGCACTCGCCAGGGCTTGATCCAGGTCGGCGATGATGTCCGCCGGGTCTTCGATGCCGACGGAGAGGCGCAGCAGGCCCTCGGTGATGCCGGCGCGGCGGCGTAGGGCCGGCGACCAGTCGCGGTGGCTGGACATCACCGGATACGACACCTCGCTGTAGACATCGCCCAGCGTGGTGGCGGCGATCAGCAGGCGCAGGTGGTCGATGAACCGGTAGACGGCGGGCTGGCCGGCGCCGGCGATCTCGAAGGCGAGCATGCCGCCGAAGGCGCCGGGCCGGAACAGCCGCGCGGCGACCGTGTGGCCCGCGTGCGTGGGCAGGCCGGGGTAGTGGACCGCGGCCACCCGCGGGTGCGTGCTGAGCCATTCGGCTACGGTCTGGGCGTTGGTGCAGTGGCGCTCCATGCGCAGGGCCAGCGTCTTGGTGCCGCGATGGATCAGGTGGGCCTCGAACGGGCTGAGCACCGCGCCCAGCAGCTTCGCCAGCGTACGCAACGTGCCTTCCCGGTCGGGGTCGCGCAAGGTGACACTGCCGCCGAAGGCATCGCCGTGGCCGCCGAAATACTTGGTCGTGCTATGCACCACGATGTCGGCGCCGTAGGCCAGCGGGCGCAGCAGGTAGGGCGTGGCGAAGGTGTTGTCCACGATCACCAGCGCGCCCGCCGCGTGGGCCTGCCGCACCACGGCCTCGACATCGAGCACGCGGATGAGCGGGTTGGACACGGGCTCGATGACCACGGCGCGGGGCCGCGGTTCCTCTTGCAGCGCCGCCGCAAACGCCTCGGCGTCGTTGCAGTCGGCGAAGCGCGGGGTGACGCCGAGCGGGGCGAACAGCGTGTGCAGCAGGGTATGGGTCGCGCCGTAGAGGTCGCGGGCGGCCAGCACCACGTCGCCGGGCGCGGGCTCGATCACCTGCAACGCGGCGTGCAGCGCGGCCATGCCCGACCCGAAGGCCACGGTGGCGGCGCCGCCTTCCAGCCGGTTGATCGCCTCCTCCAGCGCGGTCACGGTGGGGTTGGCGTAGCGCGCGTAGACGTAGCCCTTGCGCGCGCCGCCGAAGATGGCGTCCAGCGCCGCCGCATTCTCGCTGAGGAAGGTGCTCGTGGCGTAGATCGGGGTGGCCGTGGGGATGGCCTGCTCCAGCGGCAGCCGGTCCCCGGCATGCACGGCGACCGTGTCAAACCGCAGGTCGGCGGGCGCCGCCGCGTCCGGCGCGCCCGGCGCCGCCTCGGTGTCCAGTGTGCTCATGCGCGTTCCTTTCTTAGCCGTCAGCCGTCAGCCGTCAGCCATGTGCTACGCACCGCTACGCGAGCAGGAGAGGAGTAGTCAGGTGACGGGCGGCAAGCCGTTGGTCCGTACCTAGACGAGACTCTTCGCTGCGCTCAGAGTGACA
>CBJNAR010000300.1:0-5503 GCA_966434075.1 uncultured bacterium | reverse complement strand
CAAGACATCGGCGCCCCCGGCGTAATGGAAAGTGGCGTGCTCGAAGCTGATCGCCCCGGCCACCTCCGGCAGCGGCACGGCGTCCGGCGCCTCGACTACCTCCACGCGGGTGTCCAGCAACTCGAAGACGCGCGCCGCCGCGCCCCCCGCCGCCCGCAACTGGGCATACGTGGCGGCCAGGCCGCCCAGCGGCCCCGAGACCATGACCACGAACAGCAGCAGCGAGACCAGTTGCCCGGTGGTCAGTTGCCCGGCCACCACTTCGCTGCCGCCGAACCACAGGATGGCGATCATCACCCCGAAGCCCATCATGGTCATGATCGGCCCGAAGGCCGCGCCCAGGCGAATGCGGCGCACGGCGATCTCGAAGGTTTTTTCGATGGCCTGCCCGTAGCGCTCGGACTCGTAGTCCTCGCGGTTAAAGGCTTTGACCACCCGCGGCGCCGACAACGTCTCTTCAAGCACGGTCGTCGCTTCGCCCAGCGCTTCCTGCGACTGCTTGGACGTGGTCTCCAGCCGCTTGCCGAGCGTCCGCCCGATCAGGATCAGCGGGGGCACCAGCACGACGATCAGCAACAGTAGCCGCCAATCGAAGATGGCGATGAAGAAGAGGCCGCCGACCAGCGTAATCACCTGCTGGACGGCGCCGAACAGGTTGGTCGTCAGCCCGGCCTGGACCACGCTCACGTCGTTCGCCAGGCGCGAGGTGAGTTCGCCCACGCGCTGGTTCTCATAGAAGGTGAGCGAGAGGCTTTGCAGGTGGGTGAACACGCGCCGGCGCAGGTCGGCCACCAGGCGCTCGCCCACATAGGCCAGCGAATACGACTGGCCGAAGTTCAGCGTGGCGCTGATCACCGAGACGGCGACCAGCAGCAGAATGCTCTGCCCCAGACTATCCATGCGCCGCGGCCCGGTGATGCCGTCGACCAGTTGCTGCACCGTGAGCGGGATCGCCAGGGTGATGAAGCTGTTGAGCACCAGCATGAGGCCGCCCGCCGTCAGACGGGGCCAATAGGGGAAGGCCAGGGCCAGCAGCCGCGTGAGCGGCGCACCGCCGCGGGGGGGCTCTTGCTGCGTGGTCGTGACCATCCGGGCCTGGGCCGGGCTGCTTGCCTGCGCCAAATCGCGATCCTTCCCACCGGGGCCGGCGCCCCCACACTACGCGGGCCGGACACGTGCCCGGCCCACCGCTGCTGTCTGCCCTGACTACCCACATAGAACGAAAAGGTTCCAGGAAGCTTACGGTTTTCGCCCCCCCGTGGTTCTCTTGACAGTCGAGGGGACGTTGTGCTAGAGTTGGCTGAGATTCCGGACGCGTCCCCCGGAAACGCACGGTGCTGCGGGATCGCGGCTGCAACATGCTGCCCGCGGCGTGGCGGGATTTTCACCATTTGTCTACGGACGTTCACGTTGCCGGCAACCTGCATCGCCTATACTAGATGCTGGATCAAAAAGGGCCAATCACAGGGTTCTCCTGGATGGACGACGCTGGAGGTAGCGACATGCTTCATCACTCCAAAGGTAGGAAGGGTTTATGAAAATCGCAGTTCCGAAAGAGATTCTGCCCGGAGAGCGCCGCGTGGCGCTCACTCCCGATGCCGCCGGCCGCCTGGTGAAAGCCGGGCACGAAGTCCTGGTGGAGGCGGGTGCCGGCACCGCCGCCTATTTCCCCGATGCGGCCTATACCGCGGCGGGCGCGCAACTCGTGGCCGATACGGCGGCGCTGTTCGGCGCCGGCGATATTGTGCTCAAAGTGCAGAAGCCGATGCTCAACGAGGCGCTGGGCCGGCACGAAGTCGATCTGCTCAAGCCGGGCGCCGTCCTGATCAGCTTCCTGGCCTCGCTGACCAGCCCTGACCTGGTGCGCCGGCTGGCCGAGCACAATATTACCAGCTTCGGCATGGAGGCGATCCCGCGCATCTCGCGCGCGCAGACGATGGACGCCCTGTCCTCGCAGGCCACCGTCGCCGGCTACAAAGCGGTGCTCATCGCCGCCGACACGCTGGGCAAGTTCTTCCCGCTGCTGATGACGGCGGCGGGCACCGTGGCACCGGCCAAGGTTTTTGTGCTGGGCGCCGGGGTGGCGGGCTTGCAGGCCATCGCCACGGCGCGCCGCCTGGGCGCGGTGGTCGAGGCCTTCGACGTGCGCCCGGTGGTGAAGGAACAGGTCGAGAGCCTGGGCGCCAAGTTCGTCATGCTCGAACAGGGTGCCATTGAGGCCGCCGGCGCGGGCGGCTACGCCAAGGAATTGTCCGAAGAGCAGCATCGCCAGGAAGTGGCGCTGCTGGCCCGCCATGCTAAGGACTCCGATGTGATTATCACCACGGCGGCCATTCCGGGGCGGCGCGCGCCGGTGCTGATCACCGCCGACATGGTCGCCACCATGCGGCCCGGCTCGGTGATCGTCGATATTGCCGCGGAGACCGGCGGCAACTGCGAGCTGACGCAAGCGGGCGAGACCGTCGTGCAGAACGGCGTCCTCATCATGGGGCCGCTGAACATGCCGAGCATGATCCCGGTCCACGCCAGCCAGATGTATTCGAAGAACGTGACCAACCTGCTGCAACTGCTTATGCCCAAGACCGAGTTGCAGTTGAATTTTGACGACGAAATCGTCAGCGGTACCTGCATCACGCACGGCGGCCAGGTCGTTCATGCCGCCACGCGCAAAGCGCTGGAAGCCGCCTCGCAAGGAGTTGCCGCATGAGTGGCCTCAGTATCGAAGCCCTGTTGCTCATTATAACGATTTTCATTTTGGCGATCTTCGTCGGCATCGAAGTGATCAGTAAAGTCCCGACCGTGCTGCACACGCCGCTGATGTCGGGCACGAACGCGATCCACGGCATCGTGCTGATGGCGGCCATGCTGGTCGCGGGCATTGCCGTCGCCGGCAAGGGCTGGGGCCTGATGCTGATCGGCTTCCTGGCCGTGGTGCTGGGCACCATCAACGTGGTCGGCGGCTTCGTCGTAACCGACCGGATGCTCGAAATGTTCAAGGCGAAACAACCGCCCAAGGAAACGAAGAAGTAAGATCATGCGGCAGGTTGCGGGCGGCGCCCTGGCGGCGTTGCCGTGCGCAACCGCAGCTAGCGGTAGCAGAGAAGGATACTTGTTGTGATTCCTAGTGACAGCCCCATACTGCAAATTATCTATATCCTGGCCGCTGTCGCCATCATCATCGGCCTGAAGCGGTTGTCGTCGCCGGCCACGGCGCGGACCGGCAACCTGATCGCGGCGGTGGGCGTCGGGATTGCGCTGCTGGTGACACTGTTCACCAGCGACATCCATGATTACCTGTGGATCTTCATCGGCGTGCCCATCGGCGCGATCGTCGGCTACCTGGGCGCCCAGCGCGTGCCCATGACGGCGATGCCCCAGATGGTGGCCCTGTTCAACGGCATGGGCGGCGGCGCGGCGGCGCTGGTGTCCATCGGCGAATTCATGCACCGGCGCCAGCTCGGCGAGGCGGAGACCGCGGGCATTTTGCTGACCACCCTGCTCGGCCTGATCATCGGGTCGCTCTCGATCGCCGGTAGCATCATCGCCTTCGGCAAGCTGCAGGGCTGGGTCTCAGCGCGGCCCGTGACTTACCCCGGCCAGAACATCGTCAACGGGGTGCTCGGCATCGCGATGGTGGCGTTGAGCATCTATATGCTCGCCTTCGATCCGACCAACGGCCTGGCTTTCGGGATCATCGCCGTGATCGGGCTGATCCTCGGCGTGGCTATAGTTATGCCCATCGGCGGCGCGGACATGCCGGTGGTGATCTCCCTGTTGAACTCGTTCACCGGCCTCGCGGTCGCCATGACCGGCTTCGTCCTGGAGAACCCGCTGTTGATTATCGCCGGGACGCTGGTCGGCGCGTCCGGTACGATCCTGACCCAGTTGATGAGCAAGGCGATGAACCGCTCGCTCACCAATGTGCTGTTCGGCGCGTTCGGCACGGGCGGTGGCCCGGCGGCGGCCGGCGCGGACGGGGGCAAGGATGGAGTATCCCTGCGCGAAACCAGCATCGAGGATGCGGCGACGCTGCTGGCCTACTCGCATAACGTGATCATGGTGCCGGGCTACGGCCTGGCCGTGGCCCAGGCGCAGCAGGCGCTGCGCGACCTGGCCTCCGCGCTCGAAGAGCGCGGCGTCGAGGTGAAGTACGCGATCCACCCGGTGGCGGGGCGTATGCCGGGGCACATGAACGTGCTGCTGGCCGAGGCGAATGTGCCCTACACCCAGTTGCGCGAGATGGAGGAGATCAACCCCGAGTTCCCGCAGGCCGATGTGGCCCTCGTGGTCGGGGCCAACGACGTGACCAACCCGGCGGCGCGCACCAACCCGGCCAGCCCGATCTTCGGCATGCCGATCCTCAACGTCGACCAGGCGCGCAACGTCATCGTGATCAAGCGCGGGCGCGGCACCGGCTTTGCCGGCATCGAGAACGACCTGTTCGCCGATCCGAAGACGGTGATGCTGTTCGGCGACGCCAAGTCGGAGTTGTCGCAACTCGTCACCGCGACGAAGCAAGTCTAAGCGCAGGCGCCACGTCTTCATAGCGTATACCGGGCCGGGCAAGCACGCCGCTTGCCCGGCCTTGCTATTGCACAACCCGCCATCCAGGTGCCCCGCCAGAGCCGATTTGAACCCGGCCCCACAAGAAGGCGGGGTGCGCGGCGTTGGCATATAGCTTGCCTCAGTAGCGGGTGCGCCGCCCGGCCTGGGCGCGCTGGGTACGCCATGGTGGCGCTCGGCTAGTGAGGAGTCTTATGGGCAAGCATCTGCGCGGGGTGATCCTGGATGTGGACGGTACCCTGATCGACAGCAACGGCGAGCACGCCGAGGCATGGGTCGAGGCCTTCCGGCAGCACGGCTACGACGTGCCGTACGACAAGGCACTGCATATGATCGGCATGGGCAGCGACAATCTGCTGCCCAAGGCGGTGGGGGTCCAGAAGGACAGCCCCGAGGGCCAGGCCCTCAGCAAGGCGTCAGAGGCCATCTTCAAGTCGCAATACCTGTCCCATATCCACGCCTTCCCGCAGACCCGCGCCCTGTTGTTGCATATGCGCGACCAGGGCTTGCGCCTGGCCGTCGCCAGTTCGGCCAAGGAAGACCAACTCCACCAGTTGCTCGAAATCGCCGGCGCCGCCGACCTGATCGAGACCAAAACCTCGTCCGGCGACGTGCAACACTCCAAGCCCGACCCCGACATCGTCCACGCCGCGCTGACCCGGCTCGACCTGGCCCCCGACGAGGTGGTGATGATCGGCGACACGCCGTATGACATCGAGGCGGCGGGCAAGCTGGGTATCGGCACCATCGCCGTCCGCAGCGGCGGCTGGGACGACGCGGGCCTGGCCGGGGCTATCGCCATCTACGACGACCCCGCCGATCTGCTGGCCCATTACGCCGAGTCGCCGCTGGCCCCCGACGCGCCGCCCCCGGCGCCCCCGCGATAGGGCCGGCGGGTTGGAAAGCCGCCCCCTAGCCCGGCGCCGCGGCTGTCTTCCGG
>CBJNAR010000299.1:0-5506 GCA_966434075.1 uncultured bacterium | reverse complement strand
TTGGTGCCACATAGGAAGGCTTCGGTGCCGGGGTCGTATTCGCTATCTGCCGCGCCTCGGCTGTCTCAATCGCCCAGGTCTGCGCTTCGTTCGTTGCATAAACAGCCCTGGTCAGTTGCACGTCAGGATCGCTTGCAGGAGGCAAATCGCCGCCACTGCCGGCAGCGATCTGGACAACCGTAGCTCCCAGCAGGAGACCGATCCCCATCGCAACCGCGACAACAGGCAGATCTCTGTATCGGCTCATTGACTCTCCGTGTGTATCCGGCCCCCATGATTTTGCGTTGTAGGGGCCGGTTTCAAACCGGCCCTGGCCCCATCAGAATCCCTGTGGGGACTGGTAGCAGGCATCCTCAGATCTCGTATAGCTCCAGCGGCAGGTCATCCGGGTCGCGGAAAAAGGTGAACTGCTTGCCGGTCAGGGCGTCCACCCGGATCGGTTCCACGGCGATGCCGTGCGCCTCCAATTCGGCGACCGCCCCGGCAAGATCCGCGACGGCGAAGGCCAGGTGGCGCAGGCCACGCGCTTCGGGGCCGGTGAGCCGGGCGGGTGGGTCGGGGAAGGAGAACAGTTCGATCTGCGTGTCCAGGCCCGCCTGGAGATCCAGCTTATACGAAGCCCGCTCGGCACGATAGGTTTCGCGGATGATGGGCAGGCCCAGAATCCGGGTATAGAAATCCTTCGAGCGGGCATAGTCGCCGCAAATAACGGCGACGTGGTGGATCTTTAGCAGTTCCATGTCATAAATTCACCGCGAAGGCGCGAAGGACGCGAAGGTTGTTGATATAGGTCTTGTTCTTCGCGTCCTTCGTTCCTTCGCGGTGAACTAAAATCTACGGTTCCGCCTGGTGCACGGCCTGGAAGAAGCGGCCCGCCCCCACCTGCAACAGCCAGGCTACCGAGCCGAGGATCAGGCGGGCGCCGCGCGCGACGAGGTCGGCGGCTTCCTCGCCGGTCGGCGCGGTGGTGCCGATCCAGAGGCCCGCGCCCAGCACCACCTCAAACACGTGGTCGATGACGGCGCGCACCTCGGGATGCCGCGGGCCATCGTAGAAGCCCATCGCCATCGAGAGGTCGCGCGGGCCGACGATAAAGCCGTCGATGCCCTGGACGCGCACCAGCGCCTCGATATTGTCGACGGCCTCCAGGGTTTCGATCTGGGGCAAGATCAACGTCTGCTCGTTGGCGAAGCGCACATAATCGGCCTGCGCCATGGGGCCGAGCAGGTAGTCGTTGGCGCGCACCCCGGCCACGCCGCGCCGGCCCACCGGCGGATACTTGACGGCGTCCACCAGGCGCTGTACGTCGGTCGCCTCGCGCACGCCCGGCAGCATCACACCCATCACGCCGGTGTCGAGGTATTGCAGCACGGCCTTCGGCTCGCTGGTCGGCACGCGCACCAGCGGGGTCAGGCCTACGGTTTCGCAGGCGCGCACCAGGTGCTCCAGGTGCCACGGGCCGCCCGCGCCGTGCTCGCCGTCCATCATATAAAAGTCGAAGCCCAGGTGCCCGATCACCTCCACGATGGCCGGGTCGTAGATCGGCGTGAGCATGCCGTAGGCGACCTCGCCCCGCTGGAGTTTCGCGCGCAGTGAGTTTGCTTTCATGGCGCTACCCGGCCACCACGTTGTAAAATTCGCGCTCGCGCTTGTCCAGCAGCGGCACGATGGTGCCCTCGATGATCTCCTGGAACTGCGGCATGCGGCGATGGGCCTCAATCGCCGCCTGATCGACATATTCCTCATAGAGCAGGAACAGGTCCGGGTTTTCGGTCGAGCGGTGCACCCGGTACTGGGTGCAGCCCGGCTCCTGGGCCAGCACCAGCGGCGCCATGCGGCGCAGCGCGGCCTCGACCGTATCGCCGTGGCCCGGCTTGACATGATATTTCGCGACCAGCACAATCATCGGCGCCTTCCTCCTGCATAGCGACGCGCGTAGCCGGGGCGGGGGTAGCCGCGCCCTTGTCGTGTCCTGGCCCTATTGTAGCAGGTTTGCCGGCGCGCCGCGCGGGTTGGGCGCGCTTGCGCCGGGCGGTATAATGGATACAACCGCGCGAATGCGGCGCGATCCGCGCCCGTGTCCGCCCGGCGCGTGCGCCCTATGCTGTGACAAACCCACCGGCGGCCCTGCGGATCGCGTGGAGGCGCGGCATGAAGCCCGGTAACCAGTTGCAAGGGGTGGCCTGGTATCTCGGCACCATCCAGTACGGCACGCTGCTGTTCGGCGGCGGCGCGCTCTGGTTCCTGGCCGCCTGGCTGACCGGCTTCTTCGGGGGCGACCTCGGCGCGCAGGCGCTCGCCTGCCTGCTGCTGCTCGCACTCATCACCTTCGAGGCGTGGTGGTCGCACATGCCCACGCGCGGCAACCCCGCCGGCGACTACCTCGTGGACTTCCTCAGCAGCGCCGCCATCGCCGGGTTCGGCATGGCCGTGGTCCTGGCGATTCTGCTCTGGCTGCCACGCTGACCCGCCCCCCTGTGCGCTGTTACCCACCACCTCACGGCGGAGGCACCGCTGTGGGAGTCTGCTGCGGAGGCGTGGCGTATACCGGGTAGGGCGACGCTCCCGGTGGCGCGACCCACTGCGCCGTTGCCAGATCGAACACAAACGAGTCGTTGATGGTCGGATCGCGCGGCACTACCGTCACCAAGGTGCCTGTCACGTTGGCGATCCGTACTTCCTGCACATTGCGCGGGGTCAGATAAATGGTGCCTTCATCGGGGCGGTAGCACGGGCCGGGGCAGACTAAGATCGCGCTCTGCCGATGCACCTCAATGTTGCCGCCGAACTGCCCGCCGCCCACGAGCACCCATTGATTGTTCACCCGCGCTTCCCAGCAGCTTGGAAACATCGGCATACTAGAATGGAGCGGCGGAATACAGTCGGTATCGGCAATCAATCCTACCCCCGGTGTCGCCGTAGGGCCGGTAGTTTCGGTAGGATACGGGGTAGTGGTGGGCGTGAGCGCGGTCTCGGTAAGCATATGATTGTAGCGCTGAACAATTTGCGTAGCTCCCGCCGCGCGGGTCGGATCAATGAGGGACCCTGGCGGGTAGCCGGCTTTGAACTCTTCAAACACGGCAGTGGGGTCGCGGGTCGGTGTACCATCAGGCAGTTGTGTTACCGCTGTCGGGACCAGGGTGGCACCCGGCAGGGTGGCCGTTTCGCTAGGCCCCACCGTGTTGACCGGTGTAGTGGCCGGCGAGGCTGTCATACCACAGGCTATTCCAGCAACACCTACTACAGTCACTACTAACATAACAAGCATTCTCACCTTACGGCTGATCATCTTCATTTCCCCGCCGCATTTTAATGTGATCCCGTATATTGCCCTAATAACGAAGTATTTTTACAGCACCATGACTATAGCATAGTTAGCGCGGTTATGCCACGCGAAATGCACGGCATCCCGGCCATCATGGACGTACTGGCCGCGCTGGAAACGCCGTGGCGGTGGCGCCAGTGGCCGCGTCCGGTTGACGCCGGGTCCCCAAACATACTAAGATGCTTACGCAGGGTCCGCGCCGGGCGCGGGCTATGGCGATTTTCCTATGAGTCGGGTCTCGATGCGGGGTCGCCGGGTACATCGGGACGTGTTGCTCTCGAAAGGAGCAGTGTCATGCGGATTGTGGAACCATGCCTCGTAACCTGCCGGCAGGGAGCCGGTGGACAGGGGGTGGTCGTCGATGGATAACCTGGTGTTGCTGCCCGCGCCGCGCACGCTGACGGCAGCGGATGGCGCCTACACGCTCGTGCCGCAGCGGCGCATTCTGCTCGAAGGCGCGGCGCCGGGTGCGCTGCTCGGCGCGGGCCGCCGGTTGCAGGCCGCGCTGGCCGAATATGCGGACGTGAACTGGGAGCTGGCCGCCAGCCCGCTGGGGCCGCCGGAGGAGATCGGCGTCGTGTTGCGCGTGGCGCCGGGCGCGGTGGACCACGCGCAGGGCTATACGCTGACCATCACGCCGGAGCGGGTGGTGATCGAGGCGCCCGCGCCGGTAGGCGTCTTCTACGGCGTCTGCACGCTGGCGCAGATCGTCCAGCAGAGAGGCCGCGCGCTCCCGGCATTGCAGATCACCGACTGGCCCGACTTCGCCGTGCGCGGGGTGATGCTCGACATCAGCCGCGACAAGGTGCCGCGCATGGAGACGCTGCTGGCGCTGGTCGATATGCTGGCCGGCTGGAAGCTGAACCAGATCCAGCTTTATACCGAGCATACCTTCGCCTACCGCCGGCACCCTGTCGTCTGGAGCCAGGCGTCGCCCGTGACCGGCGATGAGATCCTGGCGCTCGACGCCTTCTGCCGCGAGCGCTATATCGAGCTGGTGCCGAACCAGAACTCGTTCGGTCACATGCACCGCTGGCTGATCCACGAGCCGTATGCGCCGCTGGCCGAGACGCACGACGAGTTCAAGACGCCCTGGGGCACGATGCCCGGCCCGTTCAGCCTGGCGCCCGAAGATCCCGGCAGCCTGGCCCTGGTGCGCAGCCTCTACGACGAGTTGCTGCCCTATTTCTCCAGCACCCAGTTCAACGTGGGCTGCGACGAAACTTTCGACCTGGGCCAGGGCCGCAGCAAGGCTATCTGCGAGGAGCGGGGCACCGAGCGCGTCTACCTGGACTATCTGCTGCAAATCTACCAGGAGGTGAAAGCGCGCGACCACCAGATGCAGTTCTGGGGCGACATCATCGTGGAAAAGCCCGAATTGATCGGCGAACTGCCGAAGGACAGCGTCGCGCTGGAGTGGGGCTATGAGGCCGATCACTCGTTCGCCGAGCATTGCCCGCAGTTCGCGGCGTCGGGCATCCCCTTCTACGTCTGCCCCGGCACATCGTCCTGGTGTTCGCTGGCCGGGCGCACGGACAATGCCGTGGGCAACCTGCTGAGCGCCGCCGAAAACGGGCGCGCGCACGGCGCCCTGGGCTATCTGAACACCGACTGGGGCGACCTGGGCCACTGGCAGGTGCTGCCGATCAGCTACCTCGGCTTCGCAGTCGGCGCCGCCTACTCCTGGGCGCTCGATGCGAACCGCGACATGGACATCCCCGCCGTGGTCAGCATCCACGCCTTCCAGGACCCGACCGGCAACATGGGGCGCGTGGCCTACGACCTGGGCAACGTCTACCAGGCGCCGGGCGTGCTCATCCATAATGCATCGCTGCTGTTCTGGGTGCTGCAACTGCCGCTGGGCCGCACGCGCGTGCCCGAGGGCCAGCAGGCCGACTACGCGGGCACGCGGGCCGCGATCGACGCGGCCATGGCCCCGCTGAGCGCGGCCCGTATGCAACGCCCCGACGCGGCGCTGATCGTGGAGGAGTTCGAGAACACGGCCCGCCTGATGCGCCATGCCTGGCGCCGCGGGCAGTGGCTGGTCGACTGCGAACACGGCGACACCGCCGCCACCCGCCACGCGCTCGACGCCGATCTGCGCGACATCATCCGCGAGTACGAGCGCATCTGGCTGCGGCGCAACCGGCCCGGCGGCCTCGCCGACAGCGTGGCGCGCCT
>CBJNAR010000298.1:0-5510 GCA_966434075.1 uncultured bacterium | reverse complement strand
CCTCCGGCGCCCCCTGGCCCACCACTGGCCCCCGGCCCAGCCCCCGGTCGCCGCCGTGCTAGGGGCGGACGAGTGGCCGGTGGTTAGTGGTCAGTAAGCGGCCAAGTCGCGGGCACAAATCAGCAGGGGCGGGTGTGCTACCCGCCCCTGCTGCTATATGCGGTCTATCGTAACGACTGACCACTGGCCACTGGCCACTGACCACTCGTCACACGCCGCCCTACCGTTGCGTCACCGCGAAGTAGAGCATCTTCGAGAGTTGGCCGCGAGTCCCGTTGTTGCCGGGGCGATACTCCAGGCAGCCCGTGCCGCAGGTGTAACCGGAGACGACCCCCTTGGGGACCACCGTCTCGATGTGCTGGTAGAAGACGCTGCCCGGCGCCACGTCGCGGAAGTGCGCGGTGGGCGGATTGAGCAGCGTCCAGCCTTTCGCCAGCGCGATGATCTTGGCGAGCTGGCCGCGGGTGATGTTGTTGCCGGGGCGATACTCCAGGCAGCCGGTGCCGCAGGTGTAGCCCGAGATGACGCCGTGGCTCACGGCAGTCTCGATGTACTGGTAGAAGACGCTGCCCGGCGCCACATCTCTGAAGGTCGGCGCCGTCGGGTTGAGCAGCGGCCAGCCCATCGACAGGCTTACCATCTTGGCGAACTGGCCGCGCGTGGTGTTGTTGCCGGGCCGGAAGTTGTACGTGCCGTTCCCGGCGTCATAGCCCGAGATCACGCCCCGGCAGGCCAGGTACTCCACCGGCGTGTAGTAGTAGTCCTGCAGGAACACGTCGAGGAAGCTTTGCCCGTCGGTGCGCGAGATACAGCCGATCGTGGGGCCGATGATGTCGTCGGCGGGGTTGGAGTCCTGGATGTAGCCGTTGCGGTTGACCCAGCCGTACATGGTGAACACGCCGGTGGCCGACGGCATGATGGGCGCCGAGGGCACCACGGTCTCTTGCCCCGGCTGCAACGGCGCCGAGAGCACCACCCGGCCGAAGGTGTCGCTGGTATCACCGCTGCCGGGCGGGCGTGTCAGATGCGTAAAGATATCGGATTCGAGTGGTGACCCGGCCGGTACGGCCACCGTGCCCTCGTTCCGCACTCGCATATTGAATTGGATCGGGTGGTCCATGCTGGGGCGCGCGCCGCCAAAGGCGGCCACCTCCAGGCTCGACGCGACCAGATTCACGCCGATCACGCCTGGTGTAGCGGTTGGGGGTGGTATCGGTATTTGATACAGCACTTTCACCCAGTTGAGCACCGGGGTCCGGGTCAGCGCGGTCTCGGCCCGGCTCATATCGACCTGGTACTGGAAATACCGCCCGAACTCGGTCAGGGTGATTTCCTGCGTGTGGGTGATGCCGCTGGCGAGCGTGAACGTGCGGGTGAAGGGCACCGGGGCGCCGTTCTCGACAAAGTTCTGGTTGTCGCTCACCCGATAGGTGATGGTCATCGTCACCGGCACACCGGGGGCGATGCTCGAATTAGCGCTCATGCTGAGCAGATCATACGGCGTGCCCAGGTCGATGGGCCGCGAGGTGAAGGTGCCGCTGGGCGCCCGCGTGGGGCCGCCGCCCGCGCCGCAGGCCGTCTGCCCGAAGCGCACCGAGTCGAGCGGGGTGCCGGTAGCATCGGCGCCGTCGATGACGTAGAGCCAGCCGTCGGCGCTGGCGACCATGGTGTGGGCGAAGCGGGCCACGTCGAGGGCGGTGGTCTCATACCAGCCGGTGGCCGTGAAATCGGGCGGGCCGTCAAGGAGCGTCGCCGCCACGTAATTGGTCAGGTCGGTCGGCGTGTTGTTGGTGGCGCCGCCGCTGATGAACAGGTTGCCGCCGCCGGCACAGCCGTAAGCCACCCCGGCCGCGGACGAGAGCGGGCGCTGGTAGCTGGTGTTGGCCACCCAGGCGCTCAGGTTGCCCGCGCTGTTCACCGCGGCGCTGTAGACATCGGCCACGCTGCTGCTGCCCGCGTTGGTTTGCCCGGTCGCCACAAAGAGGCGCGAGACTCCGGACTCCGTGTAGCCCATCACGATATGGTCGTTCACGCCGCCGGCATAGACGCCCGGCAGGGGCGTGGTTTCGGTCCAGGCGCTCAGCCCGCCCCCGCCGCCGGGGGTGCTGAAATACACCTTGTTATAATAGATTCCGTTATTGCCGGCGCCGCCCACGATATAAATGCGCCCGTTCAGCCCGGCGGCACCGAAGTGGCTCAGGCGGAACGGCAGCGTCTGAGTGTCCGTGGTCCAGGCCGAGAGCTGCCCGGTCGTGGTGTTGACGGTGGCGCGGTAGATGACATTGCTCTGCTGGGTGATCCCGCCGATGACCACCACCCCGCCCATCACATAAATGGTGTTGCCCACCACGGCGGACGCGGGGGCGGCCAGGGCTTGCGGCAGGCTGGAGACCGCCGTCCAGGTGGACAGGCCATGCCCACCGGCCACGTCGATCGACGCCATAAAGCAGCTTGACAGGAGCGTGGGCGGGGCCTGGTTGTTGGCCTGGCCGCCGCAGGTATAGATAAAGTTACCCACGCGGACGCTGGTGTGATAGAACCGCGGCGGCAGGCCGGTGCTGACGGTCGAATGCCAGGAGCCGGCTAGCCCCACCGCCTGCAGGTCCACGGCGCCGTCATCGACGGCGGGCGCCAGTTCCGTGTGGAAAAAGCTGCCCTGCTGGAAGTCCGCGGTCGTCGTGTCGGTAACACTGAATATATCCGCCCGCACCACAGGCGCGCCGGCTAGCAGGCTGCCCAGGAGGCCAACGGCCGCGGCAAAGGCGACCAGGAGCGCAGTGAGTTTGCGGTTCATGCTGGGGATCCTTCTTCTGTGCTAGACAACAAAAATTGGCCGGTGCGTGCAGGCGCACGCACCGGCCGGGAGAGGAGGCTCACCGGGTCATGTTGACGACGGTCATGCCGTTCTTGAGCGCGCCGCTCAGGCCCGTGCCCGCGGCGGTCCGCGCCTGGCCGGCAGCCCAGCCAAAGCCCAGGAACTGGCCCTGCAGATGGGTCTCGTTGCCGTTGCAGCGCTCGCCGGAGAGCGGGTGCACCACCTTGAAGGCGGCCACGTTCACCACGTGATAGGCCAGGTTGTTGCCGGTCTCGTCGTTGCTGCGGTCGCTGATCGGGATGAAGACCGTCTGGCCCACATCGCCGGCCGCCTGCATCGCCAGGCAGTCCTGCTGCCCCAGGTTACCGGTCTCGGTGCGCATCCAGAGGCCCGTCGAACCGGCCTGCGTGCCGTCCCAGCCGAGCGGCATGAAATCATAGTACTTCGGGGTGCCCTGCCCGCGGTTCGGGTCGCGCAGTTGCTCGATCCAACCGCCGATCTGGTTGGTGGACGACGGAGCGAAGCCGTTGCGCAGCCAGTTGGTGATGTCCTGGCCGCTGCAGTTCCCGAGCTGGGAGGCGTTGTAACCAGGGCCGAGGCAGAGCTTGCCCCAGCTACCAGGGCCATACGTCACGTTGAAGTCGAAGAGTTGCGTCACACCGCCCACGTTGATGGTGCTGGTGTAGATGGTGATCGGCCACAGGATCGGGCCGGGGCCACCGGCCGGGCCGCCCTGCGGGGCGATGCCGGAGACCGACTGCATGGCCGCGCTGCCGTTGGCGTCCGCGGAGACGTTGTTCCAGCCGATCAGCCGGGCGAAGTAGGTATCGGCCCGCGCGACGGTCTTCACATAGACGCCGGCCACGCCGTCCGACCCCGCGTAGGAGAAGGGCACGGTCGCCACAGCGCCGACGGCGGAGGCACCATAGCGCCGGCCGTTGCTGTCCACATAGTACGCTTCCAGATCCGCCGGCGCGACGCTCACGTTGCTGCCCGCGGCCTGCAGCGCGGCCTTGACGGCCTGCAGCACGCCCGCGTTCTGGTCAGGGGTGAGGGAGCCGACGCAGTTGGTTTCGCCGCTGCGCGGGATGCAGCCGTTGTTCATGTTGGCACTGAAGTAGAGCCGCAGTTGGTTGGTGCCCGCCAGGGCGGCGCCGTCCACGGCGTTCTGCGCGATACGGCGCTGGGCGAAGGCGTTGCCGCCGTCGACCGCCAGGGCCACCAGCGCCATGAGGGCGATCAGGGCGCCCGCGATGATGATGATCGCCTGCCCCTGTTGTTTGCGCCCGAGTACTCGCTTACGCATCGTGATAAATCCTTTCTTCACTCCGATAATATGAAGTTACCGTGACACTTGTAGATACGGACCGGTATTGATGGGGCCGTTCCAGGGGCGGCCCCGCCCCGCGCCCAAAGAACCGAGTGTGCGTGCCCCGCGCCTTACTGCGGCAGGGGCGTCGGTGTCGGGCAGTTCGAACTGCGGCTGCTCGACGTGGTAAAATTGCTGGGCGCCGAAGCGCCGATGGTTAAGGTACGGAAGCCCAGGAAACTGGGGAAGAACAGGTCGTTCATGTGATAGGCGACGCTGACGTTGAACGTCCGGCCCAGGCAGCGCTGGGCGGGCGCCACGTCGACCGAGACATCGCCGTTGGCGATGTTCACGTTGTTGGGCGAGATGACCGCGCCCATCACGCGGGCGGCGACATTGCGCGCCCGGCCCTGGAAGGTATCGTCCACCGAGCTGCAGTCGAGGCTGCAGTCGTTGTCGGGCTGGGTCGCCAGGTAGCCGGCGCCTTCGCCGGCCATGTTCTGCACCACGATCCAGGTGTAGAACGCGCGACCCAGGTCGACCGAGGCTGCCAGCAACATCAGCAGCAGGAACGAGCCCAGGGCGAACTCGACTATACTTTGTGCTTTCCGGCTCTGCCGGGCTTTTCGCATCATCGCTTTCATCTTGTACACCTCGGGCCTACGGACAAGTCGGGTTGTTTGATTGGCTAACCGTGCTGGTCGCGCCGGCGCTTGTGGTACAGGCGTTGGCCGTTTGCACCACAATATAGGGCTTCGGGTCGGGCGGATAGTCGGCGCCGGTGCCGCAGAACTTGTACAAACCACTGCCCGCGCTCGTCAGGGTGCCGCCACCGAGAAAATTCCCACCGAACTCAGTGTAGATTTGATACTGCACGTTGCCGAGACCGGAGACCGGGTTCTCGTCTTGGTCGATCACTCGCACACTGATGCCGATCCAGTTCATGCTGCTATTGACCTTGTGCACGAAACTGACGGAATCTCTGCGTAACCGCGGAGTACAAGTCGGCGGCGCTGCCTGCGTAGCCCCGGCGGTCGCGGTTGGCGTAGCCGCGGGCAAGGGCGCGAAGGTCGGGCTGGGCAGCACCGGGAGGACCCGCGCCGGGGTCGTACCCGCACGAGCCGGGCGGCGGCACCGACGTTTCGTTGTTGTTGACCGTGCGCGCCGAGACCATCTGGACGGTCATGCCGTTTGCCGGGAGGATCGTGTCGAGGATCCCCACGACGAAGTGGAACTGGTAGGTCGTCGTGACCACCACGCGGTCGCGGCCCACGACGAAGTTGGCCGAGTCGTTGCTGACTGGGTAGTAGGGCGGGCTGGGATTGCCCGTGTCGTAGCCGACCACGACGCCCACATCGTTGGGGCTGAGCAGGACCACGCGGGCCC
>CBJNAR010000297.1:0-5523 GCA_966434075.1 uncultured bacterium | reverse complement strand
GCCCAAACCCATGAGCGATCCCGGATGGCAGCAGGATTTCACCGCCCGCCTGGGCCGGGCCGCCACCCTCGCCGTGCGCGCGCCGGGGCGGGTCAACCTCATCGGCGAACACACCGACTACAACGAGGGCTTCGTCTTGCCCATGGCGATTGACTTCGGCGTGACCTGCCTGGCCGCGCCCCGGCCCGACCGGCAGGTGCGCCTCTACTCGCGCGACTACGGCGAGGAGTCGACTTTTAGCCTCGACGACCCGACGCCCGCGCCCACCCAGCGCTGGCGCAACTACGTGCAGGGCATCGCCTGGGCGCTGGAGCAGCGCGGCGCGCGCCTGCGCGGCATGGACGCCTACATCACCGGCAACGTGCCGCAGGGCGCCGGGCTGTCCTCGTCGGCGGCGCTGGAGATGGCGACCGGCTTCACCTTCCTCACCGTGAGCGACCAGCCGGTGGACCGGGTGGCCCTGGCTCTCGCCGGGCAGCAGGCCGAGAACGCCTTCCTGGGCGTGCAGACCGGCATCATGGACCAGTATATCTCGGCCCTGGCCCAGCCCGACGCCGCGCTCTGTATCGACTGCCGCGACCTGACCGCGCGGGTGGTGCCGCTGGGGCTGGAGGCGCGCGGCCTGGCCGTCGTCGTGGTCGAGTCGGGCGTGCAGCGCGGGTTGGTGGACAGCGAGTACAACGCCCGCCGCCGCGAGTGCGAGGAAGGCGTGCGCCTGCTGGCCGCCCTGCTGCCCGACCGCAAAATCACCGCGCTGCGCGATGTCACCCCCGCCGACCTGGCGCGTGTGGGCGCCCAACTGCCGCCGCTCATCCGGCGCCGCGTGCGCCACGTCGTCACCGAGGACGCCCGCGTGCTGGAGAGTGTCGCCGCCCTCGAAGCCGGCGATATGGCCCGCTTCGGCCAACTGATGCTCGAATCGCACGCCAGCATGCGCGACGACTACCAGATCACCGTGCCCGCCGTGGACCGGCTGATCGCCCTGGCCGCGGCCTGCCCCGGCGTCCTCGGCACGCGCATGACCGGCGGCGGATTCGGCGGGTCCACCGTCCACCTGGTCGAGCAGGCAGCGCTCGACCGCTTCGCCCAGGATGTCGTCGCCGTCTACGAGCGCGAGACGGGCCTGCGCGCGCCGATGTATGTCTGCCGCGCCGTCGCCGGGGTCGGCTTGCTCGCCTGAGCCGGTGGGGTAAACGTTCACCGCGAAGAAACGAAGGACGCGAAGGTTCTTGATGTAAGTCATATTCTTCGCGCCCTTCGCGCCTGCGCGGCCCCGCATCCCCGCTATGCCCGCCGGCCCCTCGCCCCCGGCCCGCCGGTCCCTGGCCCCTGTCATTCTGAGCGCAGCGAAGAATCTCGTCTTGTCGCCCACGGAGACGGGACTCTTCGCTGCGCTCAGAGTGACAAGCCTCTCGCGCTCATGGCCGAGACTCTTCGCTGCGCTCAGAGTGACAAGCCTTTCTCTCGTTGCTGACCACTGACCACTGACCACCGACCACTCGTCCGGGACCATTGGGCCATGCGATCAAGGTACTTTCAGGTCTATTAGTCCCGGAGCGCACCCGTTATACTGAAAATGCCCACCTGCGCGCCCGCTACTACTGTCAATGAAATTCTATCAATTTTGTGAGAACGGTTGACGGTCCGGCCAGACCGCATTATACTGCGCGCGTATTGCTGCCCGATATGTTGGCAGGAACTGGACCCGCCGGGCGGCCAGGCGGACCGGCGTGGGCGCGGGGCGCGCGGATTAATCCATACTTCAGCACCATCAGAGGGAGCACTGCCTGACATGAATGACGACCATCCATCATCCGGCCTGAGCCGGCGGGCTTTTTTGCGTAGCGCCGGCCTGGCCGCCGGGGCGCTGGCCGCGGCGCCGCTGCTGAACGCCGCGCCCGCGTGGGCCGCCGGTCCCGTGCCGGCCGCCGCGCCTCCCGTTGCCGGCGGGCGCGCCCTGCTCACCGTCGGCGTCCTGCTACCGCCGTCCACGATCTACCCCACGCTGGGCAGCAACTTCCTGGCCGGCATGCAACTCTATTGCAACCAGGTGGCGAGCATGACGCAGCCCGCCGTGCGGCTGGTGGCGGCAGATGCCGGGTACGGGCGGGTGCAGGCCCTGAACGCCGCGCAGAAGCTGATCGAGTCCAGCCAGGCCGCGCTGGTCGTCAGTCTGTGCAATCCCACGCTGGTGGGCATGTTGCGCGGGCTGTTCCAGACGCGGCGCGTCGTGCTCCTCACCGCTGGGCTGGGCGAGAACGTGCCCCGCGCCGCCGACGACAGCCCCTACGTCTTCCACCACAGCCTGGGCGCCGCGCAGGCCGCCTGGGCGCTGGGCCAGTGGGCGGCGACGCACCTGGGCCGCCGCGCCGCTATCGCCACCGCGCTCTACGACAGCGGCTATGATGCGCTGACCGCCTTCCGCCTGGGCTTCACCGCCGCCGGAGGCACCATCACCACCACGCAGACCACCCACCTGCTCGCCAACAGCCCGGCCCTGCCCGCCGTGCTGGCCGAGATCGCCGCCACGCGCCCCGACTTTATCTACGCCGCCTACTGCGGCCCGGCGGCCGTGGATTTCGTGCGCGCGGCACAGGCCGGGCCCGCGGCGCAGATCCCGCTGCTCGGGTCGCCCCTCCTGGCCGGCGAAACGGCGCTGCCCACCCTGGGCAAGGCCGCGCTCGGCATCAAGACGGCGCTGGGCTGGGCCCCCGCCCTGGATACCGCCGAAAACCGCGCCTTCGTGGCCGCCTACGCCAAACAGACCGGCCAGGCCCCCGATAACCTGGCCCTGCTCGGCTATGAGACCGCGCGACTGGCGGCCCTGGCGCTGGCCGCGACCGGCGGCGACCCCGCCCGCGGCACCCAGATGCGCGCCGCGCTGGCCGCCGCGACCTTTACCGGCCCGCGCGGCCCCGTCACCATGGATGGGCAAACCCATTGCACCAGCGGCCCGCAGTACCTGCGCGAGGTGCAGGCGCGCGACGGCGCGCTCGCCAACGTGCCCGTCGCCCCGCTGCCCGGCGGCGCCGAGGCCGGCGCCGCCTTGCGCGCGACCACCAAGTCCGGATGGACCAACGCTTATTTATCGGTCTAGTTCCCCCGGTGGCGCGCGGCACCCCGCGCCCGGCAGATTATCGGCTACAGGAGGATTGAGCTATGCCGCAGGACCCTTATATTGGCGATATATACGTCTTTGCCGGAACCTATGCCCCGCGCGGCTGGGCCTTCTGCGAGGGGCAAATCTTGTCCATCGCTCAGAACCAGGCCCTCTTCTCCATTCTCGGCACGACCTACGGCGGCAACGGGCAGACCACCTTCGCCCTGCCCGACCTGCGCGGGCGCGTGCCCATGCACTTCGGCCAGGGCCCCGGCCTGTCCCCGCGCACGCTGGGTGAAAAGAGCGGCACCGAAAGCGTGACCCTGCTAACCACGGAACTACCCGCCCATATCCACAGCGTCACTGCCTCGTCCGATAACGGCATTCGCACCGGCCCCGCCAACGGCGTGTGGGCCAGTTCGGCGCGCGGCGACTCCCAGTACAGCGCCACTGCCGACACGAGCATGAACCCGGCGGCCATGGGCGTCGCCGGCAGCAGCCAGCCGCACAATAACATGCAACCCTACCTCGCGATCCGTTTTATCATCGCGCTGGTGGGTGTGTATCCCTCGCGCACCTGAGCGGCCCCATGCACGCGGCCAGCGCCGCCTCTGAAGGAGCAACCTGCGATGTCCGAACCGTTTCTTGGCGAAATCAAAATGTTTGCCGGCAACTTCGCCCCGCGCGGCTGGGCGCTCTGTAACGGGCAGATCCTGGCCATCAGCCAGAACACCGCCCTGTTTTCCCTGCTCGGCACCACCTATGGCGGCAACGGCCAGACCACCTTCGCCCTGCCCAATTTGCAATCCCGCATCCCGATCGCGCCGGGCCAGGGCCCCGGCCTGACGAACTACGACCTGGGCGAGGAGATCGGCACCGAAAGCGTGACCCTGATCAGCACCGAGATGCCGATGCATAGTCATGTGCCGCAGGCGCAGAGCGGCCCCGGCACCAGCACCTCCCCGCAGAATAATGTCTGGGCTGGATCCAGCAACCGCGACGCGCAATACGGCGACACCCTCAACACACCCATGAACGCAGCGGCGCTGCCCCCGGCCGGCGGCGGGCAGCCCCATAATAACCTGCAGCCCTATCTGGTGATTAATTTCATTATCGCCCTGGAGGGCATCTACCCACCGCGCTCCTGAAGCCGCGCCTGCCGGGGCCGTCCGCGAGTGGCGCCCGGTCCCGGCGCGTTAATGAGAGAGGATAGAAGCGATGGCTGATCCATACCTCGGCGAGATTCGGATGTTCGCCGGTAACTTTGCCCCGCTGGGATGGGCCTTTTGTAATGGGCAACTTCTGCCCATTGCCCAATATGACGCGTTGTACGCCATTCTCGGTACGACTTACGGGGGCGACGGCCAGACGACCTTCGCCCTGCCCGACCTGCGCGGGCGCGGCCCGATCCACGCCGGCCAGGGGCCGGGGCTGAGCAATCACCCGCAGGGCGAGCAGGGCGGCACCGAAACAGTCACGTTAACGGTCGCCCAGATGCCGGGCCACACCCACGTGCCCGCCGCGTCGTCGGCGGCGGGCACCAGTTCGCACCCCACCGGCGCGGTGTGGGCCGCATCCAGCACCTCGGACAACCAGTATGCGAGCTCGACCAATACCCCCATGAATCCGGGGACGGTGAGCGCGGCAGGCGGCAACCAGCCGCACGACAACCTCCAGCCGCTGCTGGCGATCAACTTCATCATCGCCCTGGAGGGCATTTTCCCGTCGCCCAACTGACCCTGGGACCGCCGCTCCCAGCACCCGGCGCGCCCGGTCGGACCGGGCGCGCCCCTAGATTCGAGTGCTTATGCGTGTGAGCCTCCGCCCGGTCCAGGCGGACGACGCGGCGTTTTTGTACGAGTTGTACGCGGCCACCCGCGCCGCCGAACTGGCGCAGTGGGGGTGGGACGCCGCGCAGCAAGACGCCTTTCTGCGCCTGCAGTTTCGCGCCCATGAACAGCACTACGCCCGCGCCCTGCCCCACGCCGACCAGCAAATCGTCCTGCGCGACGGCGCGCCGGTGGGCCGGCTGATCGTCGCGCGCAACGACCGCGATCTTATGCTGGCCGATATTGCCCTGCTGCCCGCCGCGCGCAACGCCGGCCTGGGCACCCACCTCGTCACCGCCGTGCTGGCCGAGGCGGCGGCGGCGGGTCGCCCCGTGCGCCTGCATGTCGCGGTGGGCAACCCGGCGCTCCGCCTGTACCAGCGCCTGGGCTTCGTCATTCTTGCCGAGAACGGCACCCATTACTTTATGGAGAAGCCGGCGCCCGCGCCCGGCTGATCCCTCACTTCAGGAGGAGCGAACACCCGTGACCGTATTTCCCCATCCACCCACACGGTCGGTGATCCGGGGCGTGCCGCGCGCCGGCTTGCGCCTGTTGCTCGTGCTGGCCCTGCTGCCGGCGGTCCTCGGCTACGGG
>CBJNAR010000296.1:0-5524 GCA_966434075.1 uncultured bacterium | reverse complement strand
ACCTATATGGACCGCCTGGCGCCGGAGGACCGCACGCTGGAGCAGGTGCAGTCGATCACCTACCTGGCGCGGCGGGGCCTGGGCTTCCACCACGCCGGCCTCTTGCCGATCCTCAAGCAACTGGTCGAGGAGTTGTTCAGCGCCGGGCTGATGCGGGTGGTGTTCGCCACCGACACGCTGGCGCTCGGCATCAATATGCCCGCGCGTAGCGTGGTTATCGGGCGGATGTCCAAGTGGGACGGCGTGCAGCGCCGCCCGCTCTTGCCCAACGAGTTCCAGCAGATGGCCGGGCGGGCCGGGCGGCGCGGCATCGACGAGCAGGGCCACGTGGTCATCCCCTATAGCCCATGGGTCTCCTTCGAGGATGCGCTCGCAATCGCCACCGGCCCGCTGCTGCCGGTGGAAAGCGCCTTCACCGTGCGCTACAACACCATCCTCAACCTATGGGACCCGCCGGACGGCGACCGGGTGCTGGATGTGATGCGCCACAGCCTGCTGCAATTCCAGCAGTCGCGCCGCTTGCTGGAACTGGAAGACACGGTGACCGAGTGGGACCAGGCGGTGGCCGCCGTGCCCGAAGGCTGCTTGATCGGTCTGCCCGCGGGCGAGGAACTGCTCAGCGAGTACGAGGCGCTGGGCCGGGCCGCGCAGACAGGGCGCGAGCGCCTGCGCAAGCTGAGCGGGGCGCGCGAACGGCTGGCCGCCCAGCGCACGGCCCTGCCCTGGACGCGCCCCGACCGGGAAACGCTGCGCCGGCTGTTGCGCGTGTTCCCGCCCGGCGGGGTGGTCCATATCGAGAACCGCGGCTGGGCTGTCTATCTGGGGCCGCGCCCCGGTGGTGCCCACCTCTTCTGGCTCGGCGACCACGTGATCGCGCTCACCGGCTACAGCGCCATCGACTATGTGCCGCCGCAGCGCCCGCAGGTGACATTGCCGCCCGAACTGGCCGACCTGGCCGCAGGCGACATCGCCGCGGCGCCCGGCGAGCGCATCCCGGTCAGCCACGAGGCGCGCGCCTGGATGGCCGAGCAACTGGCCGGCATCGACCTGCCGGACCTGGAGCAATGGATCCTGAGCCATCAGCAGACGCAGGGCGCGGAGATCGAGGAGCAACTCCAGCAGTTCGACACGCAGGTGGCCGAGGCCGAGGAGTATGTGCACCGGGTGGCCGCCGAGGAGCGGGCCCACGCCTGCCACACCTGCCCGGTGCGCAAGCAGCACCGCCACTACCGGCGCGAGCGCGGGCGCCTGCTGGCCGGGCGGCAGGAGGCCGTGGACTACCTGGAGGGCCGCCGGGCCTACGAGGACACGCGCCTCCAGGCGCTGCTGGACGGCCTGGTCGCGGTGCTGCGCCGCTTCTACTACCTGACCCGCGACGGCGAGAAGACCGCCAAGGCAGCGCGCCTGATGGACATCTTCGACACCAACGCGCTCATGATCTCGGAGTTGATCGAGGGCGGCTACCTGGAAACGCTGACCGGCCCCGATGTGGCCGAGGTCTTCTCCTGGTTCGCCTATGACCGCGACATCGAGTTTCGCAACCGCAACCTGCTGCCCGGCCACCTGGTCCAACTGCGCCGCCAGATGGACGAATTGCAGCGCGACATCTTCGGGGCCGAGCGGCGGAACGATTTGATGATCACCACCGGCTACAACCCGTACTTCTACGGCGTGGTCCGCTCGTGGTGCCGGGGCGCCAGCATGGCCGGGCTGCTCGCCAAGGTGGAGTTGAGCGAGGGCGACATCGTCATGGCGATGACCAAGACGCTCGACCTGATGCGCCAGGTGCGCGAGATGCTGCTGCGCCACAACCCCGACAACCCGCTCTACGCCGCTCTGCGCGAAGCCGAGGGCCTGCTGCGCCGCGGCGTGGTCGAGATGGTGAACAGCATCGGCTTCGTGCGCAGCGGCATCGAGTCGCCCGCGCCGGGCGCGGCAGCCCCGGAGACACCCGCCCCCGCGAAGCCCGCCGGCAGCGGCTTCGCCGACGTGGATCGCATGCTCGGCATCCTGGCCGACCCCAACTCCACCCCGCCGCCGATCCATCCGCCGGATACCGAGTTACAGCGTCCCGACCGCCCGGCCCGCTTCCCCCGCCCTGAGCGCGATGGGGAACCGGCCCGGTCGCCGCGCCGCACCGGCTACCCCGGCACGGGCCGCGACCGGGGCGCGCGCCCGCCGGCATCCGGGGGCCGGGAACGTGATGCCCGCGCGCCCTATTCCGGCGGCACTCACCCCAAGCATCGCACCCGCCCCGGTCGCGACACGCGCCCCGGCCACCGCCCCCGGCGCGGCGGAGGCTAGCGATGGACATCTGGGCCGCCCTGGCGACGCTCGACGCGCTCGGCCTGCCCCGCGACAGCTACGCCGTGTTCGGCAGCGGGCCGCTGGGCGCGCGGGGCCTGCGCGAGTGCGGCGACCTGGACATCATCGTGGCGCCCGCGCTATGGGCGGAACTGGCCCAACGCTACCCGATCCGGCACAAAGCCGAGGGCGCCGCCGTGGTGATCGGCGACATCGAGGTCTGGGATCGCTGGCACCCGGCCGCCGGCCCGCTCGCCGATCTCATCGCCGGGGCCGAGGAGATCCGCGGCTATCGCTTCGTGCGCCTGGACAAGGTGCTGCAATGGAAAGCAGCGGGGGACCGCCCCAAGGACCGGGCCGACGCAGAGTTGATTCGGCGCTACCTGGCCGAGCATCGGGGTCCACCCGGCGGAGGTTCGGCATAAGCTACCCGGTCGGATGTAGCCCGCCTTACAGAAACCTTACGGCGGGCGCACATATAATGCGGGAGACGCGGAGAAGAGGATCCCGATGACGAGCAGCACGCAGATGCAGCAGCAGAGCACAGACCCCGCGGGCGGATGCCCGATGGTGGCGTGTGCCGTGTGTTGTTGCGCCTGTACGGGGCTGGTCGCGTGCGCATGTTGTACGCCCAGCTATTCTGCCCCGGTGCCCCTGCTGCTCTCGCCCAGCGAGATCCGAATAACGTAACATCTGCTGCCGCCTGACCGCGGTGACTGCACACAGAATCATGACAGGGGTTGCCCGCCGGGGTAACCCCTTTTTGTTGTGTGCAAACAGCCTCACAACGGCGTGAGGTGCAGGCGACAACAGGCCGGGCGCACCATCCGGTGCGTTCGGGAACAGTACCAGGCACCAGTATTGGAGGAGAACCAACCATGACTAGCTCAGGCGTAATTGAAGGCACCTCGCAGGCATCCGGCGAAGAGAAGTTCCGGGGCTACGCGAACCCCGATATCCTGGTCTCGACCGAGTGGCTGGCCGAGCACCTGCACGACACCGGCCTGCGCATCCTCGAAGCCGACGAGGATGTGCTGCTCTACGATCAGGGCCATATCCCCGGCGCGATCAAGCTCGACTGGTTCACCGAACTCAACGACCCGCTGCGCCGCGACTACCTCGACCAGACCCACTTCGAGGCGCTGCTGTCCAGCAAGGGCATCAGCAACGACGATACCCTCATCTTCTACGGCGATAAGAACAACTGGTGGGCCACCTATTCCTTCTGGGTCTTCCAGCTTTTCGGCCACACCAAAGCCAAGATCCTCGACGGCGGGCGCACCAAGTGGCTCGCCGAAGGCCGCCCGCTGGAGACCGAGACCCCCAGCTACCCCGCCACCACCTACAAAGCCCACGAGCGCAACGACAAGGCCATCCGCGCCTTCCGCGACCAGGTACGCGACCTGCTCGACAAAGAGGGCAAGCAGTTGAAGGCGGGGCAGGCGCTGGTGGACGTGCGCTCGCCCGCCGAGTACAGCGGGGAACTGCTGCACATGGCGAACTACCCGCAGGAAGGGGCGCTGCGCGGCGGGCACATCCCCGGCGCGGCCAACATCCCCTGGGCCCAGGCCGCCCAGGAAGACGGCACCTTCAAACCCGTCGAGCAACTGCGGGCGCTGTATGAGGGCAAGGGCGTGACCCCCGACAAGGACGTAGTGACCTACTGCCGGATCGGGGAGCGCAGCAGCCACACCTGGTTCGTGCTGAAGTACCTGCTGGGCTACGACAACGTCCGCAACTACGACGGCTCGTGGACCGAGTGGGGCAACCTGGTCGGCGCGCCCATCGAGCGGTAGGCGAGCTATCAGCCATCAGCCGTCAGGAGACGAGTGGTCGGTGATCGGTGATGTGCTCCGCACCGCTGACCACTAACCGCTGACGACTGATAGCTGATAGCTGACGGCTGACAGCTAACACATAACCGGGGGGAGGAACACGAAATGAGCCAGATCTTAGATGAAGTGCTTGCGGCCAACAACGAATATGCGGCGAACTTCGGCGATAAGGGCCAGTTGCCCATGCCGCCGGGGCGCCACTTTGCCATCCTGACCTGCATGGACGCGCGGCTCGACCCCGCCAAGTACGCGGGGCTGGCCGAAGGCGACGCCCATGTGATCCGCAACGCCGGGGGCCGGGCCAGCGACGACGCGATCCGTTCGCTGGTGATCTCCTACAAGCTGCTGGGCACCCGCGAGTGGTTTGTCATCCACCATACCGATTGCGGCATGCTTACCTTCACCGACGAGGTAATCCGCGGCCTGCTGGCGCAGAGCCTGAAGACGGCCTCCGTGGACGAGAACGGCTGGCACGACAGCGGCGAAGGCCCCGGCTCGAACGAGGCCGAGCATATCAGCTTCCTGACCATCCGCGACCAGGCGCAGAGCGTGCTGGATGACGTGCGGCGCATCCGGGCGCACGCCCTGGTCCCCGGCGACATCCCGATTTACGGCTACATCTACGACGTGAAAAGTGGCCGGCTGATCGAGGTGCCCGAAGCGACCCGTGCGGGCCAGGTCGTGCGCGAAGTCTCGTCTGTCCGCTAACGGCGCCCGCGCGCCAGTCGATGGCTACCAGCGTTTCGCGGTGTAGGGGCCGGTTTCAAACCGGCCCGCTACCCAGATAGAAGGGACGTAGCATTCACATGAACGAGCCGATCGGCATCCTGTACGAGCACCCGGAATGGTTCCAGCCGCTGTTTGCCGCGCTGGATCGCCGGGACCTGGCCTACGAGCGCATCCCGGCCCAGGAACACCGCTACGATCCGGCGGCCCGGTCGGCGCCCTATAGCCTGGTCGTCAACCGGGTCAGCCCGTCGTCGTACCTGCGCGATCACTCGCGGGCGATCTTCTATGCCCAGCAGTACCTGGCCCACCTGGAGGAGATCGGCGTGCCGGTGGTCAACGGCCTGCGCGCGTACCGCCTGGAACTGTCCAAGGCGCGCCAGTTGCAATTGCTGGCGCGCCTCGGGCTGCCGCATCCCCGCAGCCGGGTGGTCAACGCCATCGCGGAGATTGCGCCCGCGGCGGCGGAACTGGACTATCCCATCATCGTCAAGCCGAACATCGGCGGGAGCGGCGCGCTGATGCGCCGCTTCGACACGCCGGGCGAACTGGCCGCCGCCGTCGCGGATCGCGAACTGGACTCGATCCTGGGCCTCGACTTCACAGCCATCGTGCAGGAGTATCATCCGCCGCGCCACGACTCGATCGTGCGCGTGGAG
>CBJNAR010000295.1:0-5531 GCA_966434075.1 uncultured bacterium | reverse complement strand
ACGCGCGGGGCCGGCGCCTGCCCGTGCCGCTCTATCCGGGCTTCGATACGCTGGGTACGCTGTCCCACCTGATGCAGACCGGCTCCGAGTATAGCTGGTTCGTGCTGACGCAACAGATCCTGCGCCGCGAGTTCGCCCTGTCCGGCTCCGAACAAAACCCCGACCTGACCGGCAAGAGCGTGCGCGGCATCCTGCGCCGCGCCGTGGGCAAGGCGGCACCCGCCCCGGTCGAGGCGTTCAAGCAGCACGGCGCCGACTTTGTGGTCGCGGACACCCTGGGCGACCTGGTGCGCGGCATGAACGCGCTGACCCCCGACCCGCTGCTCGATCCGGCGGCGGTGGAGCGGCAGGTGCTGGCCCGCGACCGCGAGGTCGCCAACCCGTTCACCAAGGACAGCCAGATCGCCCACATCCGCGGCGCGCGCCGCTACCTGGGCGACCGGCTGATCCGCACGGCCAAGCCCCACCGGCTGCTCGACCCCGCCGCCGGGCCGCTGATCGCCGTGCGCCTGCACATCCTGACGCGCAAAACGCTGGGCGGCTTGGAGACGGACCTGGCGGGCCGGGTACTGCGCGCCGACGGCCAGCCCCTGCCCGGCCTCTACGCGGCGGGCGAGGCGGCGGGGTTCGGCGGCGGAGGCGTCCACGGCTACCGGGCGCTCGAAGGCACGTTCCTGGGCGGCTGCCTCTTCTCGGGCCGCGCGGCGGGCCGCGCGGCGGCGGCGGCGGTGGGCTAGGCGGGCGGGTATGCTATAATACGCGCATACACAGCGCGGGCGCCTGTCGAGAAAGCAGGCCCGCCCAGGAGGGCAGCACTGGATGCGCACCCAATCGCCCGATACGACGCCGGAAGCCGAAGCGGTTTTAATTGCCGGCCTACAGCGGCTTGGGCCGGGCCGCCGGCTGCAAATGGCCGACGATCTGACCCGCATGACTCGCCAACTCTCCTGGTATGGCCTCTGCCGACGCTATCCCACGGCCTCTGAAGAGGAACTGCGCTACCGCTGGTGCGCCCTGCTCTACGGCGAGGCACTGGCCGCCGGGTATATCGCGGCCTGGCGGGCGCGGCGCCGTGCGTATCCCGCTGCTCCCGCTGATGCAGTTGGCCCGGCATGAATCCGCCCCAATATAGTATTCCCGCTAATCTGATTGGCCCCTTCTTGCTGGTGGTCGTCGCCCTGGAGGCGACCGGCGTGCCCTACTATATTGGTGGCTCCGTCGCCTCTTCCACCTGGGGCTTTCCCCGATCAACGCAGGATGCCGACATTGTCGCCGACTTGCAACCCGCGCAGATAGCGCCGTTTGTGGCGCTCCTTCAGGACGATTTCTATCTGGATGTGCATGCGATTGAAACCGCCGTCCGGCAACGAGGCATGTTCAACCTGATCCATCTAGAGAGCATGTTCAAGGTAGACATTATTCTGCCCAAACGAACCGCATTCGCGACGGCAGAAGCAGCCCGTGCCCAGGCGACCCCGCTCACCGGCACTCCCGGCCGGATGGTGCGTCTGGCCTCTCCCGAAGATACGATCTTGCACAAACTCCAGTGGTATAGGCAGGGAGGAGGCGTGTCTGAGCGGCAATGGCTTGATGTATTGGGCGTGCTGAAAACACAGAATACGGCGCTTGACCGTGCCTATCTGGAACACTGGTCCACCCAACTTGACGTGGCGGATTTGTTGACGCGTGCGTGGGGTGAAGCGGGTCTACCTTAACAAATAGGCCATCTTCGGGTAGTCAGGACGGGGAAAGCAGCTTCTCTTGTAAGAAACCGGGTCGCCCCGCGTGGGGCGACCCGGTTTCCTGTTGCCACATCCATGCGCTTGCTAGGCGTTGGCGTGGATGTCGTCGGCGGTGCGGCCCAGGGTGAAGGCGGCGACCGTGGCGTAGGAGAAGCCGTCCACCACGGCCAGGATCGGGAAGGCGATGGGCGCGGCTTCCGTGTCCTTGGTGTACTTCAGGAACTGCGGCCAGCCTTGCAGCGTGGAGAGGATGTTCGTCGTGCCCTCCAGTGCGTCGCCCTTGCGGTCGGCGTCCGCCGCCTGGTCCTCCAGCACCCAGATAGCCGTGAACATGGCGACCTGGGTCACGCCGAAGAACGTCGCCAGGCCCGGATCGCCCTTGTCGCCCCACGCCGGGTTGACCGCGCCGACGATGCCGCTGACCAGCCCGACCAGGCCCGACAGCCAGAGGGCGAAGTTGAGGTCCGACGGCGTGCTGGTGAAGCCGTCGCGCACCACGTCGAGCGGCAGGCCGATGAGGAAGTTGATCCCGCTCAGCACCAGCTTGACGACGCCGAAGGGCGTCTTCTCGGCGACGCCCAGGCTGAGGTCCTCGATGACGGTCATGGTGCCGAGCACGCCGCCCAGCGCGATGCCGACGAAGCTCAGCGCCCAGCCCGCGGCGTTCCAGGCCGCGTCGTCGGGCCGGGCCACGTCGCGCGCTTCCGCCGCCGCCGGGGCCAGGTCGCGCGCGCCCGCCCCCACCGCCGCCAGTTCGCGCGTGCCGGTGAAGGCCGCCGTGACCCTGGCCCAGATGTCGCTCCAGTGCAGATTGCGCAGCATCGCCGTGTCGGTCATCGAGATCGGCGGACGGTTGTGGCCGCTCGCCAGCTTGTAGATGATGGTGAACGGCACCGCCGCCATCAGGCTGATCAGGCTAACGGCGTTGAGCTGGCTCTGCCCCTGGAAGACCACCCGCTCGACGAAGTCGGTCAGGATGGGGATGTTGATGCGCGTGGTGAACAGGTCGAGCAGCGCGTTCAGCACGATGCCCATCAGTTCGAGCATGGCGTGGATGACCGCACCGGCGATGTCCAGCCCGGCGTTGAGCAGCGGCTTGATGATGCCCAGCAGGTCGGCGATGCCCTGTAGCGTCAGCAGGTGCTCGGGGTGCTGGAGCAGATCGTTCAGGCCGGAGTTCTGGAACGTCTCGGCGGAGAAGAGGGTGCCGCCCGCCGCCTGCAACCGGGTCGCCAGTTGCTGGGCCACGGCGATCACCTCCTGGCTCAGTTGGAAGGCGTCCAGCCCGCCGCCGGTGCGCGAGATGTTGTCGTTGAACAGCGATTGCAGATACTTGCTCTGCACGTCTTGCGGGGGCGCGTTGCCGTGGGTGTTCACCGGCACGGCGTGGCCGGTCAGCGCGGTGATCCAGGAGTCGAAGTTATTGTTGATCAGCGTCTTGAGCCGGGCGATGGCGTCGTCCACGAACTGGCCCTGGGCCAGCACGGCGATGGCCTCGCGGATCACGCGCTGGATCTGCAGCAGCGCGTCCTGGATGACGAGCTGGGTGGAGACGATGTCGCCCCAGTTGAACAGCGACTTGAGATAGTTGATCAGGTTCTGCACGGTGGTGCCCAGGCTGTCGAGCACCGTGCCCACGAAGCGCCCGGCGTCCTCCACCGTTTGCAGCACCAGGGAGAAGGCTTTCTGCACCCCGTTGATGACGGTGTTGACGACGACGCGGATGCCGGTGATGACCTGCTCGGCCAGTTGCCCGGCCTGCTGGATGGTCGTGGAGACGGCGCTGAACACGATCGTGCCGCCGGTCTCGATGGCGTCGCCCGCCTGCTGGAAGGCCGCCGTGGTCTGCTGTTCGACCGTGTTGTAGGCGCCGGTGACGCCGCCGGCCACCTGGTTAGCAACGGTCGTGGCGGTGGCGGGCAGGGTATTGTTGAAGAAGTTCGAGGTTTCCTGGGCGGCGGTGTTGGCCGCGTCGGGGATGGTGTGGGTGAAGAAGTTGCTGATGTCGTCGAAGATGCCGCGGGTCTGGCCCAGGCTGATGAACGAGGCGGCGCCGAGCGGAGCCAGGCCGTCGAGCATGCGGCTGGCGTCGTCCAGGTAAACCATCTCCCCACCGTCGAGGCCGCGCGTGCCCGCGGCCGCCTGCTGGGTGAACGTGCCGGCGCGCAGGTCGAGCACCCAGGGCGTGGTGCCCATGCTGCCGACGTTGAGCACGCGGCGCACCGGCTGATCGACCGGCAGCATGTGCATCGGCATGTCGTCGCGCAGCGGATTGGGCGGGCCGCCCAGGTCACGCTCGGCCTGCATGTAGGGCGGGATGTAGGGCCGGGGCGGCGGCAGCGGGGCGCTCGCACCGCCCAGGTCGCGGCTCGCCACCTGCGCGACGGTGGGCTGCACGTCGTGGTTGACCACGGTGGTCAGGATCATCCGCATGGCGCCCGCGGCGGCATCGGCCTGCGCCTGGGTGACGCTGGCGGGCACGACGGCGGGGCGCAGGTCCAGCGCGCCGGGGGGCGGGGCCAGCCCGCGCAGTTGGTCGCCGGTGATCATACCGAGTTGCTGGTGCGCCTGCCGGTCGGGGGCCACCAGCAGCCGCTCGTTGTCGCCCATGAAGTCGGCGCGGACCTTGATCAGCGGGGTCGTCAGTTGGCCCTGGGCCTCGATGACGAAGCTGAGTTCGCCCTGCGCATTGGTGGCGCGGGTGAGCGGGCGGATCGTGTCGAGCACGGCGGTGGTGCCGTCGGTGAAGTGGAGCAGGGCCGGGGCCGTCCCCCACAGGGTCAGGTTGGTGCGCAGGGGTGCGCCCGTCGCCGCGCGCGCCGACAACACGGTGCGGTAGCCGCTGATCTCGATGGTCTGGCCCGGATGGCCGGGGTCGGGGCGGTAGTCCTGCATCAGCCGGGCTTGCGAGACGAGATAAGGCTGGCCGTGGGTGCTGAGCACATCCTGCCAGGCGGCGTTGTGGATGGTACCGTTGGCCGTCGGGTTGGCGGCGTTGACGGCAGACGTGCCGGTGCCCTCGCCGAGCGGCCAGTAGCCCACCAGCCCCACCTCGCCGATGTCGAGCATGTCCTGGGTATTGGCGTGGGCCGCGATGGTGGCCGGGTCGAGGGCGCGGTTCCAGAGCGCGACATGGCGTAGTTGCCCGGCGAAATAGCGGTCGCCGCCGCCGCCGCGCGCCCCGATGGCCCACGGCGCATTCACCGCGACCGGCCCCGTGGTGGGTGCCGAGCGCCCGATCATCTGCCCGTTGCGATAGAGAATCCAGGCGCTGCCGTCATAGACGCCGCAAATATGGGTCCAGCGCTGCAAGTCGTCGGCGGTGACCGCGCCCCCGGCGTAATGGTCGGTGCCGTCCCATGAGCCGACCTGGTACTGGCCGTTGGCGAGCCGCAGGAAGACCTCTCCGGCGGGATTGAAGGTGTAGCCGTGGGCCAGAATATCGCGCAGGCCGTCGGTGGCCGCGGGCTTGAGCCACGCCTGCATCGTAATCGCCCCCTGGATGTTCAGCGAGGGCGCGGCGCCCAGGTCGACATACGTCGTGCTGCCGTCGAGGGCCAGCGCGTGGTCGTTATAGCTGACGAACTGCTCGGCGCCTGTGGGCTGCATCTGCGTGTCGGGCAGCGGGTCCTTGACCTCGACCCAGGCGGCATTGTGAATGGTGTTGGGGTTGGGCACGCGCGAGTGATCGACGGCCTGCGGGCCGCTGCCGTCGGTGCCGGGCCAGTAGCCGACCAGGCTACCGTCGCCCGACGACAGGATACGGGAGCGGAAAGTCGCCCAGGCTTC
>CBJNAR010000294.1:0-5549 GCA_966434075.1 uncultured bacterium | reverse complement strand
GCGGATGCGGCCGTAGAGGATGCCGATCCAGCGCAAGGGCAGGCGTAGCGATTGCGGCGTGCTCAGGCGCACGTTGGGCGTCACCTCCAGGGCTTCCAGGTCGATGTCCGGCTGGTAGAAGCGGTTGAACAGCACCAGGGCATCGGCGCCGGCCTGGTCGAGGTGGCGTGCCATCATCGCCATGTTGCTGAAGAAGGGGCTCAGTTTCACGGCGACCGGGATCTTGACGGTGTCCTTCACGGCGCGCACGATTTCGACGTAGGTTTCCTCCACCTGCGCGCCGGTCACGAACGGGTCGGTGGGGATGTAGTAAATGTTCAGCTCCAGGGCATCGGCGCCGGCCTGCTCGATGTTGCGCGCATACGCCGTCCACCCGCCAACCGACGAGCCGTTCAGGCTGGCGATGATCGGGATGTCGACCGCCTCCTTGGCCTTGCGGATATGTTCCAGGTATTCGTCGGGCCCCAGGTGGAACTCGCTCGGCTCGGGGAAGAAGGTCTGCGCCTCGGCGAAGCTGTAGGTGTTATAGGTGAGGTGGTGGTTCAGTTCGTGGCGCTCGCGCACCAACTGCTCCTCAAACAGCGAGTAGAGCACCACCGCCGCCGCGCCGGCATCCTCCATCTGCTTGATGTTGTCGATCTCCTCCGACAGGGGCGAGGCCGAGGGCACCAGCGGGGTGCGCAGGGTCATGCCCAGGTACGTTGTCGTCAGGTTCATCAGGAGGCCGTTCCTTTCCGCGGCGCGGCGACGCACCGGTGCGCCGCCGCGCGGCTCTACTGCGCTATTTTCCGTTGAGCACCGGCACCGCTGCCGGGACCTGGCCGTTGCTGGTTGCCGGTGCCGCGGGGGCCGGTTCCGCAGCCTCGCCACCGGCCACCGGGACGCCGGGGCGGGCGGCCAGGTATTCGTAGTAGCTCCAGCGGCGATCCACGTCCTCCTGGGCTTCGGCCAGCAGGCGGCGCGCTTCCGCCGGGTTGCTCTTGGTCAGCATCTTGAAGCGGTTTTCCATGTACAGGTACTGCTCGACCGGGATCTTCGGCGGGCGCGAGTCGAGCAGCAGCGGGTTCTGCCCGCGGGCCGCCAGATCCGGGTTGTAGCGATAGAGCAGCACCTGGCCGGACTCGACCGCCGCCTTCTGGTTCTGCATCGCCGTCGCCATCTCGATGCCGTGGGCGATGCAGTGGCTGTAGGCGATGATCAGCGCCGGGCCGTCGAACGCCTCGGCCTCCAGGAAGGCCTTGAGCGTCTGCTCGTCCTTGGCGCCCATCGCCACGCTGGCGACATAGATATTGCCGTAGGTCATAGCGATGAGGCCGAGGTCCTTCTTGGGCGCCCGCTTGCCGCCGGTGGCGAACTTGGCGACGGCCGCGCGGGGCGTGGCTTTAGACGCCTGGCCGCCCGTGTTCGAGTAGACCTCGGTGTTGAGCACGAGCACCTTGACGTTGCGCCCGCTGGCCAGCACGTGGTCGAGGCCGCCGAAGCCGATGTCGAAGGCCCAGCCGTCGCCGCCGATGATCCAGACGCTCTTGCGAACCAGCATATCGGCCAGCGCCAGGAGTTCGCGCGCTTCCGGCGTATCGACGCCGTCCAGGCGGGCTTTCAGCGCCGCCACGCGCTCGCGCTGATCCTGGATGGCGGCCTCGTCGGACTGATCGGCATCGAGGATCGCCGTCGCCAGGTCCGCCCCGGCCACATCGGCCAGCCGCTGCAACAACTCGCGCGCGTACTCGGTCTGCTTGTCGATGGAGAGCCGGTAGCCCAGCCCGAACTCGGCGTTGTCCTCGAAGAGCGAGTTGGCCCAGGCCGGCCCGCGGCCCTCGGCGTTCTTGGTCCACGGCGTCGTCGGCATGTTGCCGCCGTAGATCGAAGAGCAACCGGTGGCGTTCGCTACGGCGACGCGGTCGCCGAACAACTGGGTCAGCAGTTTGATGTAGGGTGTCTCGCCGCAGCCCGAGCAGGCGCCGGAGAACTCGAACAGCGGCTGTTCGATCTGCTGCTGGCGGATCGTATTGGTCTTGATCTTGCGCCGGTCGAGTTCCGGCAGCGTGCGGAAGAACTCCCAGTTCACGCTCTCCGGCTCGCGCAGCGGCGGCTGCGGCGTCATGTTGATCGCCTTGAGGCGCGTTTCCTTCTTGTTCTTCACCGGGCAGACATCTACGCAGATGCCGCAGCCGGTGCAGTCCTCCGGCGACACCTGGATGGTGTACTGCAGGCCCTGCCACTCGCGGTCCCGCGCCGGGCAGGACTTGAACGTGGCGGGCGCCTCGGTCAGGTAGGCCGGCTCATAGGCTTTGATGCGGATGACGCCGTGCGGGCAGACCATCGCGCACTTGCCGCACTGGATGCAGATGTCCGGGTCCCAGACCGGGATTTCGAGGGCCAGGTTGCGCTTCTCGTATTGCGTGGTGCCCGTGGGGTAGGTGCCGTCTGCGGGCAGCGCGCTCACCGGGAGGGCGTCGCCGCGCCCGGCGATCATCTCGCCCAGCACATCGACCACGAAGCGCGGGGCCTTACGCGGCACCGGCGGCGGCAGTTCCAACGTGCTGGCTGCCTGATCTGGGATCTCCACCTCATAGAGATGCTCCAGCGTCTGGTCCACGGCTTGCAGGTTCATGGCGACGACTTCCTCGCCCTTCCTGCCGTAGGTCTTCTTGATCGCTTTCTTGATCTGGGCCAGCGCTTCCTCGCGCGGCAGCACGCCGGAGATGGCGAAGAAGCAGACCTGCATCACCGTGTTGATCTGGCGGCGCATCCCGGCTTCCTGTGCCACTTTGTAGGCGTCGATCACGTAGAAGCGCAGGCCCTTGGCGACAATCGCTGCCTGCACCGGGCGCGGCAGGCGATCCCAGATTTCGCTGGGGCCGTAGGACGTGTTGAGCAGGAACGTGCCGCCGGGCGTGATCTGGCCCAGCATGTCGTAGCGTTCGAGGAACTGCGGCTGGTGGCAGGCCACGAAGTTGGGCCGGTCCACCAGGTAGGTCGAGCGAATCGGCTGCGGGCCGAAGCGCAGGTGCGACACGGTCATGGCGCCCGACTTCTTGGAGTCGTAGACGAAATAGCCCTGGGCGTAGTTATCGGTTTGCTCGCCGATGATCTTGATCGAGTTCTTGTTGGCGCCCACGGTGCCGTCCGAACCGAGCCCGTAGAACACGGCGCGGATAACGCTGTCCGGCTCGGTGGAGAACTGCGGGTCGTAGTCTAGGCTGGTGCCGCTCACGTCGTCGTTGATGCCGACCGTGAAGTGGTTCTTCGGCGATATCGCGGCCAGGTTGTCGTACACGGCCTTGATCATAGCCGGGGTGAACTCTTTGGATGCCAGCCCGTAGCGCCCGCCGATGATGCGCGGGCGGGCCGCCAGGCTGCCGTAGCCCTGGTCCAGCCCCTCGTGGATCGCCGTGACGGCGTCGAGGTAGAGCGGTTCGCCCGCGCTGCCCGGCTCCTTGGTGCGATCGAGCACGGCGATGGCACGGGTGGTGGGCGGCAGGGCTTCGATGAAGCGGCGCGCGTCCCATGGACGGAAGAGGCGCACCTTGAGCACGCCCACGCGCTCGCCCTGCGCGTTCAGGTAGTCCACCGTCTCTTGCGCGGCCTCGGCGCCCGACCCCATCAACACGATCACGCGCTCAGCGTCGGGGGCGCCGTAGTACTCGTAGATATGATACTGGCGGCCGGTGAGCGCGGCGAAGCGGTCCATGGTCGCCTGGACGATGTCCGGGGTGGCGGCATAGTAGGGGTTGACCGTCTCGCGGCCCTGGAAGTAGGTATCGGGGTTCTGGGCCGTGCCGCGCAGCACCGGGTGGTCGGGGGAGAGCGCGCGCTCGCGGTGCTCGAACACGCGCGCCATGGGGATCATGGCCCGCATGTCGTCTTCGGTCAGCAGTTCGATCTTGGCGACCTCGTGCGAGGTGCGGAAGCCGTCGAAGAAGTGGACGAAGGGCACCCGCGCTTCCAGGCTGGCGGCCTGGGCGATCAGCGCGAAATCGTGCGCTTCCTGCACCGAGGCCGAGCAGAGGAAGCCCCAGCCGGTGGCCCGCGCCGCCATCACGTCGCTGTGGTCGCCGAAGATCGACAGAGCCTGCGCGGCCAGGGCGCGCGCCGCGACATGGAACACGGCGGGCGTCAGTTCCCCGGCGATCTTGTACATGTTCGGGATCATCAGCAACAGGCCCTGCGATGCTGTGAAGGTGGTTGCCAGGGACCCCGTTTGCAGCGCGCCGTGGACGGCCCCGGCGGCACCGCTCTCGCTCTGCATCTCCATCACCGAGGGCACGGTGCCCCAGATATTGGGCTTGCGCTCGGCGTTCCAGGCGTCGGCCCATTCGCCGATGCCCGTGGCCGGCGTGATCGGGTAGATCGCGATCACTTCGTTGAGCCGGTAGGCCACGTAGGCCACGGCCTCGTTACCGTCAATCGTGGTTATTGTCCGTTCCATAATGATCCCGTCCTTTAGCTCATCGGCCGCTACGCGAAAGCCGGATGTCGTGCACGCGGCAGCGCGGCGGCGTGCCTGCTCCAGGCAGATACGTCTGAGAGGTTGCCTTGGTCTAATAGTAACAAGGCCGGGGCGCAAGCCGGGTGGATTCAGGTTGCAGATTGGTGACAAGTCGGAAGAATCGTGTGTACACCGCTACCAATCCGTGAGGCTTTCGCCCCGCACCGGGGCTGGCGTCTCTGCTGCCGGGCTGGGCGTGGCGTTCGGGCAATTGCCGGCAGGCTTGCGGGTGATCAGGTTCTATCCCTGAATGGCGGACTTGCTAAAACCATGCGATTAGGTGTAGTGTAGTTTGGTGTGCGTTGTGCAGGCAAGCTCCCATGGGCCGGCGGCCCGCCCGGCGGATGCCCTTCGATAATAACAGGATAGGCGAAAGGAACGGATAGCAACATGCCCAATAACGATCCGGCTGCGGCTCGTGCCCTGGTGCCGGCCCTCGACGTGGTGGGGCTGACCAAGGAATATGGCGGGCGGCGTGTGCTCGACAGCCTGGATCTCACCCTGCCGCCGCAGGCGCTGGTGGGGTTGCTGGGGCCGAACGGGGCGGGCAAGACGACGCTAATCAAGCTGGTGAGTGGGCTGATTTCCCCGGATGGCGGGCGCATCCGCATCGCCGGCCACGATCTCCAGGCGCAGGAGGCCCAGGCGCGCGGCGCGCTGGCCTACGTGCCCGACGTGCCCCACTTCTACACCGAACTGACCGTGCTTGAACACCTGGAACTGCTGGCGCGGGCGCACCACGCGCTGGAGGGCTTCCCGGCGCGCGCTGAGAAGCTGTTACGCCGTTTCGGGCTGTGGGATGCGCGCGATGCGCCGCCTTTCACCCTCTCGCGCGGCATGACGCAGAAACTGGCCCTTTGCTGCGGGTTCATCCGGCCCTCGCAGGTGCTGCTCATGGACGAACCGGGCGGCACGCTCGACATCCGCAGCGTGGACACTCTCTACGCGCTGCTGGCCGAGTACCGGCAGGGCGGCGGGCTGGCCGTGCTCAGCAGCCACCAATGGGAGGCGCTCCAGAGCCTCTGCGACATCTTCGTGCTGATGGATGCCGGGCAGA
>CBJNAR010000293.1:0-5560 GCA_966434075.1 uncultured bacterium | reverse complement strand
AGCTATCAGCCGTCAGCTATCAGCCGTCAGCCGTCAGGGATTCCCAGGCTTGTCACTCTGAGAGCAGCGAAGAGTCTCGTCTTGTTTGTCGCAGCGTAGACCGCACCTGCGGATACTATCGTCTCCTGACGGCTGACGGCTGATAGCTGACGGCTTGTGCCCGACTGGACAAATAGCAGGGCGTTATGGTATAATTGACGCTTGGTGCCCCCTGTGGCGCAGGAAGCATATTGTCTGTAGGTGATCCGGCGTTTGGGCCGGGTAAAGAGGACGCAGCATATGCCGGGACGGCAGGGCGCACGGGAACTCGAGGGCCGGGTCATCGCACCCCAGCCCAATGCGATGTTCACCGTCGAGTTGGAGAACGGCAACCGGGTCCTGGCCCACGTTGCGAGCGAAGTCCGCGTCACTATCGGGCGGATTTTGCCGGGCGACAGGGTGAAACTCGAGCTGTCGCCCTATGATATATCGCGGGGGCGGATCACCCGCCGCTGTCATAATCCGTAAACCAGAGGAGTGTGGGCCAAGATGAAGGTGAAAGCATCAGTGAAGACCCGCTGCGAGCGGTGCCGCGTGATCAAGCGCAAAGGCGTGATCATGGTGATTTGCACCAACCCGCGGCACAAGCAGCGCCAGGGCTAAGCCCGCGCCCAATCTGACGGAAAGGAGGAACTGAGCGTGGCACGAATTGCCGGGGTAGACATCCCGCGTGATAAGCAGGTGGCAACTGCCCTGACCTATATTTACGGCATCGGCCCGACCTCGGCGCGCAAGATCATTGCGCGGACCGGGATCGCCCCCGAGACGCGGGTGCGGATGCTGAGCGAAGAAGAAGTGAACCGCCTGCGCGAGATCATCGACCGCGAGTACCGCGTCGAAGGCGACCTGCGCCGGGAAGTGAACCTGAACATCAAGCGCCTGATCGAAATCAAGTGCTACCGGGGCATCCGCCATCAGCGCGGGCTGCCGGTGCATGGGCAGCGCACCCGCACCAATGGTCGTACGCGCCGTGGCCCCAAGCGGGTCGTCGCGGCGAAGAAGAAGGCCCGGAAGTGATCAGGACCTGGTCCGCTAGGCCAGGTCCCGTTTAGAGGAGATAAGATGGCTGAGAAAAAGCAGCAGGCCGGGGCGCCGCGCTCCGCGCGTGCCGCACGGGGTCGCCGCCGCGAGCGCAAGATGGTGCCGCGCGGCCAGGCGCATGTCCAGTCCAGCTTCAACAATACCATCGTCACGCTGACCGACCCGACCGGCAATGTGCTGAGTTGGGGTAGTGCCGGCGCGTCGGGCTTCAAAGGCTCGCGCAAGAGCACCCCGTATGCGGCCCAGATCACCGCCGACGGCGCCGCCAAGCGCGCGATGGAGCATGGACTGCGGCAGGTGGATGTGTTCGTCAAGGGGCCGGGGTCGGGCCGCGAAGCCGCGATTCGCGCCTTGCAGGGTGCCGGGTTGCAGGTCACCTCGATCACCGACGTGACGCCCATCCCGCACAACGGCTGCCGCCCGCCTAAGCGCCGCCGCGTCTGATTTATTGACATAACAATCTGCTCGCGGGCTGATCGACTATTCTGGCCTCCGGCCTCACCCGCCGAGCAACATGACAATCTAGAACATACGACACAGGAGGAAAAACCATGGCCCGTTATACCGGACCGGTTTGTAAACTGTGCCGTCGCGAAGGACTCAAGCTGTTCCTCAAGGGGGATCGCTGCTTCACGCCCAAGTGCGCGATTGAGCGGCGTAATCAGCCCCCCGGACAGCATGGGCAGCGGCGGCGCGGCAAAGTATCTGACTACGGCCTGCAGCTGCGCGAGAAGCAGAAGGCGCGGCGCACATACGGCATCATGGAGCGGCAGTTCAAGCGCCACTTTGAGATGGCCGAAGGCCGCCCCGGCGTGACCGGTGAGAACCTGCTGCAGGTGCTGGAGACCCGCCTCGACAATGTGGTCTACCCCCTCGGCTTCGCCAATTCGCGCCCCCAGGCGCGCCAGCTTGTCTCCCACGGGCATTTCCTGGTCAACGGCGTCAAAACCGATATCCCGTCCTACATCTGCAAAGCGACTGATGTGATCGCCGTGCGCCCCGAGCACGCCACGGACGAGTACTTCAAGGTCGTGGCCGCGGAAATCGGGCGCAAGGACATCCCGACCTGGCTGACGCTGGATCCGCGCAACCTGAGCGGCACCGTGATTAGTTTACCGGCACGGGCCGACCTGGACGTGAACCTCAACGAGCAGCTCATCGTCGAGTTCTACAGCCGGTAATACGGAGAGCAACGGGCCGGACGCCCCGGCCCTTGCGCTCGCGGGCAACCGCGGGCCAGATAGGATGTTACCGCCGTGCTGGATCTTGATCATGATATTGCTAGAGGAGGGGTTCGTGTGGCTGATCTGATGATGCCCCGGGTGGAAGTAGTAGCCACCGCTCCTGACTATCGGCGCTTTGCCATCGGGCCGCTGGAGAAGGGTTACGGGCTGATCCTGGGCAACGCTTTGCGCCGGATCCTGCTTTCGTCGCTGCCGGGCGCCGCCGTGACCAGTGTGCGCATCGAAGGCGTCTACCACGAGTTCTCGACACTGCCTCACGTGAAAGAGGACGTGACCGAGATCGTCTTAAATGTGAAGAAGCTGCGCATGCGTTCGTTTAGCGACCGCCCGGTGCGGCTGCAACTCTCGGCCACCGGGCCGGGCAAGGTCCACGCCGGCGACATCCAGTTGCCGAGCACCGTCGAACTGATCAACCCCGATCAGGTGCTGGCGACCCTGGACAGTGCCGAGGGCCGGCTCGAAATGGAGTTGATCGTGGAGCGGGGGCGGGGCTATGTCTCGTCCGAGATGCGCGAGGGCTTGCCCATCGGCACCATCCCGGTCGACGCCATCTTCAGCCCGATCTGGCGGGTCAACTACGTCTCCGAGGAGATGCAGGACCCCGAATATCCCGGCGGCGAGCGCCTGCTGTTGGAAATCTGGAGCGACGGCACCATGGACGTGGGCGAGGCGTTGAGCATGGCCGCGACGGCGCTGGCGCAACACAGCAGCCTGTTGGGCAGCTATAGTGCCCCCGGCACGGGCGCCGAAGACGGGGTGGCCGCCGGTGGTATCGCCATCCCGCCCCACGTGGCCGAGATGCCGATCGAGGACCTGGGCCTGAGCGTGCGTACCTTCAACTGCCTCAAGCGCAGTGGCATCGTGCGCGTCGGCCAGATCCTGCAAATGGACCGCAAAGAACTGTTGGGCGTGCGTAACTTCGGCCAGAAATCGTTTGACGAGTTGCAGGATGCCCTGGCCGCGCGTGGCCTATCGCAACCCGGCGGCGAGCTGGACAGCACCGCGTTTGCCGCCCAGGATGTCGAAGACGAGGATGCCGACGACCTGCTGGAGGACGAAGGCTTCGATCTGGCCCCCGGTCAGACGTCGTTTTCGGCTGCACCGGACGATGACGAGCCGGCCGAGTAGCCGGAGCTGGAGGATTTAGAACATGGCCGTACGTCATAGAATTGGTGGGCGCCAGCTCGGTCGGAACAGCGGCCAGCGGCGCGCGCTCTATCGCAACCTGCTGGTGTCGCTCGTCACCCACGAGCGCATCCGCACGACCGAGGCGAAAGCCAAGGAAATCCAGCCGATGATCGAGAAACTGATCACCATCGGCCGGACGGATACGCCGCACAACCGCAACCACGCGCTCTCGATCCTGGCAAACGAGACCGCCGTGCAGCGGCTGTTCGAGGAGGTGGGGCCGCGGTTCGTGACCCGCCCCGGCGGCTACACCCGCATCTTTAAGATCAATATGCGCCCTGGTGATGGGGCGGTGGTTTGCCAGATTGAAATGGTTGAGTGATAGGGTCGAGCGCCAGGCGCGGGATCGCGCCTTGTTGAACTTCTGCGTTTCCGGCGCGGCGCCTGCTACTCGGCACGGATGTTGTACAAATTAACACTTGAATATGAGGGCACCCAGTTCCACGGCTCGCAGGCCCAGGCTCCCGAACGGGGGCGGACGGTGCAGGGCGAGGTGGAAACTGCGTTAGCGCGCCTGGTGGGCGGTCCGGTGCGGATCGCGCTGGCCGGGCGCACCGACGCGGGGGTGCATGCCCGCGGCCAGGTCGCGTCCTTTGCTTTGGAGCGGCCCTGGGACCCCGCGGTGCTGCAACGAGCCTTGAACGCCGTGTTGCCGCCCGATGTGGCGGTGCGCGCGGCAGAGCCGGCCCCCGCCGGCTTTCATGCTCGCTTCAGCGCCAAGGGTCGCGCTTACCGGTATCTGATCCGGCAGGCGCCCGCGCCGGCCCCGCTCTTGCGCGCCTATACCTGGCATGTGCGCTCCCCGCTCGACGTGGCGGCCATGCACACGGCGGCGCAGGCGCTGCTGGGCCGGCACGACTTCGCCTCCTTTGCGGGAGCGGGGTTGGGCGTACCGCCGGTGGACGGCGATACGGAGAAACCCGGCACCGTGCGCGAAGTCGTTACGGCCTCGTGTGCGGCCTGGCCGCCGCGGAGCCTTTTTGACATCGAATCGGCGGATGCCGCGTCCGAGCGGCTGATCGCCGTCGACCTGGCGGCAAACGCGTTTTTGCCGCAGATGGTGCGGACCGTGGTCGCCACGTTGGTCCAGGTGGGGCAGGGCAAGCTGAGTGCAGCCGCCTTTGCCGCCGTGCTGGATCGGGCGGACCGCCGCGCAGCCGCCGCAACGGCGCCCCCCCAGGGGCTGTGCCTGCTGCGGGTTTGGTATTAACGTCGTTGCGCGTTTCGCGTTGCATGGTTCCCGCCGAGCGGGAATCGGAGATACAGGAGTAGGAAATGAACCAGCAAAAGACCTGGACCCCGAAGGGCGCCGAAGCGGCCCCTCAGCGGCAGTGGCATCTGATCGATGCCAAGGGCCAGACCCTGGGCCGGTTGGCGGTGCTGATCGCCCGCTTGCTGCGCGGCAAGCACAAGCCCAACTTTACGCCGCACCTCGACATGGGCGACTACGTGGTCGTGATCAACGCGAGCCAGGTGGCCGTGACCGGGAACAAGATGCGCCAGAAGATGTACTACCGGCACTCGAACTACCCCGGCGGCTTCAAGGCCGTGCCCCTGCAGGAGCACATGCGCAAGCACCCCAACGCCCCGATCGAAGAGGCGGTGCGCGGGATGCTGCCGCGCAACAGCATGGGCGACAATCTGTTCCGCAAGCTGCATGTGTACGCCGGCCCGGCCCACCCGCATCAGGCGCAGAACCCGACGCCCTATGACATGACCCAGGCCGCCGAGGAAACCGGCCAGACCCACTAATCTGGAGAGGATGCCATGACACAGAACAAGAGCTACTACTATGGCACCGGCCGGCGCAAGACTGCTGTCGCCCGTGTGCGCCTCTATCCGGGGACCGGCCAGATCGTGGTCAACGGCCGCAGCCCCGAGCAGCACTTCGGCGGGCGCGTGTTCCATGAGCGCATCGTCACCGCCCCGCTGCGCGTGACCGATACGAGCAACCGCTGGAACGTGATGGTGAAGGTCGTCGGCGGCGGCACCACCGGCCAGGCCGGCGACATCTCGCACGGCACCGCCCGCGGCCTTTGCGTCGCCGA